>JAISJY010000056.1 GCA_031261365.1 Caryophanales bacterium
AAAGGAAAGTATAGATGAAATACGTATATTTATTTAAAGAAGGTAATAAAGATATGAAGAACACTCTAGGCGGAAAAGGTGCTAACCTTGCTGAAATGTCTTCAATTGGTCTTCCTGTACCTCAAGGTTTTACTGTTATTTGTGAAGCTTGTGGACAATATTATGAAGACGGAGAAAAAATTAATGAGTCAATTTTAAAAGAAATTGATGTTGCTTTGTTAAAACTTGAAAAAGAAACAGGCAAGAAATTAGGAGATGCAACAGAACCATTATTAGTTTCTGTTAGGTCTGGTGCTAGAATATCAATGCCTGGTATGATGGACACTATTTTGAATTTAGGTATCAATGATGTTGTTGTTGAAACTATTGCTGCTAAAACAAATAATCCTCGTTTTGCTTATGATTCTTATAGAAGATTTATGCAAATGTTTGGTGAGGTTGCTTTAGGTTTACCTTATGAGGATTTTGATAATGAATTAATCGGTATTAAAAAAGAAAAAGGTGTTGAATCTGATGTTGATTTAACGGCTGATGATTTAAAAGAGTTAGTAAAAAGATATAAAAAAGTATATGCTAAACATTTAGATGGTGGTTTCCCAACTGACCCAAAAGTTCAATTAACCGAGGCAATTAAGGCTGTTTTTAGAAGTTGGAACACTGAGAGAGCTATTTTCTATAGACAACAAAATAATATTCCTCATGAATGGGGTACTGCTGTTAATGTTCAACAAATGGTTTTTGGTAATAAAGGTGAAACTAGTGGAACAGGAGTTGCTTTTTCAAGAGATCCATCAACAGGAGAAAATGTTTTATATGGTGAGTTTTTAATGAATGCTCAAGGGGAAGATGTTGTAGCAGGTATTAGAACTCCTTCACCTATTTCTCAATTAAAAGATACTAATGAAAAAGTTTATAATCAATTTGTTTCTTTAGTTAGAAAATTAGAAACTCATTATAAAGATATGCAAGATATGGAGTTTACTATTGAAGAAGGAACATTATATTTCTTACAAACTAGAAATGGTAAAAGAACAGGACATGCGGCTTTAAGAATTGCAGTTGAAATGTATCAAGAAGGTTTAATTAATAAAGAACAAGGTTTATTACAAATAGACCCTAAAACATTAGATTCTGTTTTACATCCAAGTTTTGAACCAAAAGCTTTAAAAGAAGCCAAAGAAATTGGCAAAGGTTTAAATGCTGGACCAGGTGCAGCTATTGGACAAATAGTTTTCAATTCTGCTCGGGCTACTGAATTAAAAGGTAAGGGTATTAAAACAATTTTAGTTAGACCAGAAACATCTCCTGAAGATATTAAAGGTATGCATAGTGCTGAAGGTATTTTAACAGCTACAGGTGGTATGACATCTCATGCAGCTGTTGTAGCTAGAGGAATGGGGAAATGTTGTGTTTGTGGTGCTAAAGATGCTAAAATAAATGAAGAAGCAGGTACTTTAACTTTAGCTGGTGTTACATATAAAGAGGGAGATATTATTTCTCTTGATGGTTCTACAGGTAAGATTTATGCTGGTAAAATACCAACAATTCCAGCAGCTATTTCTGGTAATTTTGCTGAAGTTATGAAATGGTCTGATGAAATAAGAGTCTTAGATGTTAGAACAAATGCTGATACTCCTGCCGATACTCAAAAAGCAGTAGAGTTTGGAGCTCAAGGTATTGGTTTAACTAGAACTGAACATATGTTTTTTGAAGGTGATAGAATAAGAGCAGTTAGAGAAATGCTTGTTAGTAAAACTAAAGAGCAAAGAGCTTCTGCTATTAATAAGATTTTACCGATGCAACAAAATGATTTTGAACAAATCTTTGAGGCTTTAGGTGGTCGTCCAGCGACTATTAGATTTATTGACCCACCTTTACATGAGTTTTTACCTCATACTCCAAAAGAAATAAAAGAAGTTGCCAATGCTATGAATATACCTGTTGGGGATGTTGAAGCTATGGTTGAAGCTAGTAAAGAGTTTAATCCAATGATGGGATTTAGAGGTTGTAGATTAATAATTGCTTACCCTGAAATTGCTGAAATGCAAACAAGAGCTGTTATTCAAGCTGCTTTAAAACTTAAAAAACAACACCCAGACTGGAATGATTTTGCTGAAATAATGATTCCTTTAACTATTGATTTAAAAGAATTAGAATGGATTAAAAAGATTGTTGTTAGAGTGGCTGATGAATTAATTAAAGCTAGTAAAACTGACCTCCGTTACAAGTTTGGAACAATGATAGAAATACCACGGGCTGCTATGGTGGCTGGTGAAATTGCTACTATTGCTGAGTTCTTTAGCTTTGGTACTAATGATTTAACTCAAATGACTTTTGGTTTTTCTAGAGATGATGCTAGTAAGTTCTTACCTTACTACTATGATAATAAGATTTTAGTTTCTGATCCATTTGCTACTGTTGACCAAGTTGGAGTTGGCAGAGTAATTAAAATAGCTGTTGAAGGTGGACAACAAACTAGACCTGATATTAAATTAGGTGTTTGTGGAGAACACGGTGGAGACCCTGATTCAATTGAATTCTTCCATAGAGTTGGTTTGAAATATGTTTCTTGTTCTCCGTTTAGAGTTCCAATAGCTAGATTAGCGGCTGCTAGAGCTCAATTGAAGTTTCCAAGAGAAAAACATTAATTAGATTTATTAAAACTCATCTGAAATATGGTGAGTTTTTTTATATAAGATGCGATAACTTTCGTATTATGAGGTGTCTTTTTATGTTTGAGTAAAAAATTGTATACTTTTATGCGTAAAAAGTTTATAATTTAAGCACGAAAGTAAACAAAGGAGATTTATGAGAGATTACACTAAATTACTATCACTTTCCGTTAAAGGAGTGGTGACAACTCAGGCAGTAATGGGAGCAGGTTTGCCTAAAAATTATTTAAGTTATGCCGTGCGAGATGGTTTTATAACAAGGGAAATGCATGGTGTTTATATTGTAAATGGCGAAGGCATTATTGATGACTATTATATGCTACAGTTTAAAAGAAAGAAGATAATTTTTTCATTTGATACGGCTGCTTTCTTGCACGACTTGATAACTCATTTTCCATGGCGAATGTCGGTTACCGTGCCGAGCGGGTGGAATGCCAAAGGTTTAAATAAAAATTGCAAAGTTTACTATTATGGGGAGAATTACGAATTGGGAATTGTAGAAGTTGAAACCTTCGCTGGTAATAAAGTGAGGGTGTATGATATGGAGCGGACACTATGCGATATGTTTTCTTCACGGTATGATGGAGATATTGCACTTTCAATAGAAGCTTTGCAAAGTTATTTGCGTTTGAAAGAGAAATGTAATTTCCAAAAATTATATGACTATGCAAAGAAACTTGGTGTATATAATGAAATAAATAAAAGGGTTCAGGTGCTAGTATGAATAATTCACAACAATTAATGTCTTTGATAAAAAATAAGGCGAAACAAATTAATATCTCGACACAGATATTATTGAATAGATATTTTATGGAGCGTTTTTTGGAACTCATTGCTAATTCAAAGTACAAAGAGAACTTCATTCTTAAAGGTGGGGTGTTAATTTCAACACTTGTTGGAGTAGATAAACGAACTACCAACGATATGGACTTTGCTTTTAAAAATAAATCAATAAGCGTTACAGAAATTACGAACTTGTTAAATGATGTTATTGATGATATGTTTACCATTACCAAAATTGAACATATCCGTGAAAACCAAGATTCTTTCGGCTTGCGTGTATTTTTTAATGCACAATTTGAAAATATAAAAACGATAATTCATATTGACATTGTTAAGTATGAAGAAATTATTCCAAGTGAAAGGTTGTTTGGCTACCCGCTACTACTTGAAGACCGCAGTATTGGTATTTATTGTTATGAAGTTGAAAC
>JAISJY010000061.1 GCA_031261365.1 Caryophanales bacterium
ACTCATAATATATTTTTATCACGCTAAATGAAGACAAAGTATCTGTTAATAAATATGACTTTCCTGCTCTTCTTCTGCCATAGATTAAAATGTTTTCTTGCTTATCACTTAATAATTTCTCGTTGATTAAAGTCTGTTCTTCTTTTCTGCCTATTATCATATTTCCTCCTTTAGTCATTTTTAGTTGAGTCAAAATGAAATGACTAAAAATATTATAACCTTTTTTAACAGAAATGAAACTTTTATTATTGAAAAAACTTTATCTTTTTAATTATTCTCTATTGCTCCAGCCCCTCGTGCCATTTTATTTGCTTTAATCACATCTTGAGCTTGTTCTTCAATAGTTTTAACTTTTAATCTATTACTACCATTATAGCCTTCATTCACATGAATATAAGTTCCATCTGCTTTAGCATTTATCAGTCTTTGTTTTGCTTCTTTAATAACTCCTTGGTATTGTGGTAAATAATCTTCACCTGCCACCAACATTTCATCAGTCATTTGTGATATTTCTTTGGTATTTAAGACGGCTCCTGTCAAAGGATCTAGCATCATTGCTTGAATTAAAAGTTTTCTGTCTCCTTTAATAGCTGCTTCAACTGCTAACCTTTGTACATTTATATTACTTTCACAAACAGCTGCTGGTCCTAAAGGAATATCACCTATTTGAGCTACTTGAATACCATTTCTATCAACATAACAAGGGACTTCAACAATAGCATCAGGTGCTAAATTAGTAATACAATTATGATTAACTACATTAAAATCACCCCTATATATTTTATTAGTTTCTAAACACTCAATAATATGTGCCCCATGTTCCACACTAACTTCTTTCCCATCATAAGAATAAGGAGCTTCTTTCATCCAATTTGGAAAATCAACTTCAAACCAATTTCTATTCTCAGTACAAAATCTTAAATAACCACCAGTCTCACCATGAATCCAATAAGATAAATCTATCCAATCTTTAATCTCATCAAGCCGTTTTCTATACCATGGCACATACTCTGATAAATGCCCATTAGATTCTGTACAAAAATAACCGAACTTCTCAAACATATCTATTCTAACTTTCTCTTCTTTACTATATTTAGGATGATTTAATAACTTATTGTAAAGATAATCTCCCCCTAATTCTTGCCCGTGATGTTTAACACTTAAATACCAAGTAACATGATTAATTCCAGCACATACAAAATCTAATTCATGATGTGGAATATCTAAAGCATCCGCGATAAGTCTCTCCCCATGCTGTACTCCATGACATAAACCAATAGTATTAACTTTACCGTACTTATTACAAGCCCAAGTAACCATAGCATTCGGATTAGAATAATTTAACATTAAAACACTCTTATGAGATACTTCTCTAATATCTTTACATAAATCTAAAACAAAAGAAATTGTTCTCTGTCCATACATAATACCTCCAGCACACAAAGTATCCCCGACACATTGGTCAATACCATATTTCAAAGGAATACTAATATCTGTCTCAAAGGCTTCTAATCCCCCTATTCTGACCGCATTAACAATATAATCTGCTCCTTTAAGAGCTTCTCTTCTATCTAAAGTAGCTTGTATTTTAATATTTAAACCATTACTATCAATATCTCTTTGACATAATTGGGTTACCATTTGTAAGTTCTTTTCATTAATATCCATAAAAGTAATTTCAAAATCTCGTAATTCTCTTACTGATAAAATATCTGTTAATAAACGCCTAGTAAACTCAATACCACCCGCTCCAATAAAAACTAATTTCTTTTTCATACTCTCTCCTTTTTCTTCTTTAAATATCTTATTAAGAAGAATGCTCCCCCGCCTATTACTACTACACTCCCAACAACAATTAAAGTAATCTCCAGACTATTTAATCCTTTATCAGTTGGAGGACTATTAACAGCTTTTTCAATAACTATTACCTGACACTCAGCAAATAATTTACCATCTTCAGTCTCCGCTTTAATAATTGTTTCCCCTACTTTGTTAGCAGTCAAAACCCCAAAAGGATTAACACTTACAATACTACTATCAAGAGTAGACCAATAAATAATTGATTTAATTTCACCTTCTGGTTCAATTGAAGCAATCAAAGAAGCAATGGAACCTTTTTGCAAAGTTAAAGTATCTTTATTAAGAACTAGTCTATCATTGCTTGGAATAGATTCTCCATAAATAACACTTGGAGAAAAGAAAGTCATATCATTATTAATATCACCATTTTTATTTAGAATAAAAAACAACCAATCATTTTGTTGAACAGCAATATTATCAGTTGTAAAACGAGTAGTATTAAAAGAACCCGCACTAATATTTAACCATTCACTATCAGTTGGAAATATCTGAGTATTATCATCATAATCAATAGTTGTTAAATTAAAAGCAATAACCGTTTCAGTTGTAATGGATTCTGCTACTTGAGCTGCTGTCTTATGTAAAACCTTAATTCTAACTCCATCACTCCCCGAAGTACTAACTAAATCAGTAGCATATAAAGTACCAGATTTAGGAACCTTAAAAGCATAAACCGCATCAGCATTATTACCGGGGTGAACCCATTGTCCACCTGCTATTGTACAATATTGAACTGCACTCTCTGATAAACCAGCTGGAGCTGGATAAGGAACAAAATGCGTTAACATTTGAGCCGTACTACCATCTTCCATTGTGGTTGGTTGAGCCTGTCCATCATTATAAGGATACATATCTCTAAAATGTGCTTTGCCTCCATAAGTAGCTCCATACATATAATGCCAAATTGGACCTTGAGAAGTAAAAGTTCCCACTTCAAAAGTATCACTAACATCGTATTTTTCTAATTCCTCTGCTTGAACTTTACTACTTGGAATATTTAAAGAAAGTAAAGCAATAAGTAATAATATATTTCTCTTTTTCATATTATTCTCCCAAAAAACTATAAAGAGTTAAAGCAGGATTATCATAAATAGCATCTTCACCTTTAATATCATTTATAGTATAAGAAGCATTAGTTTGTCCCCATTGTTCAGTTACGAGAACATTATAAGTTAAATCTTGTAAGTCGTTATATGTTGTTCCTAAAGTCGTATATGGGAAAAAGAACTCCATCGTAAAACCTTCTGCCAAAGTATCAAGATTAGTTGTTCCATAAACTTTTAAGGCTCTTTTAAAATCAGTTATGGAACCATCACTAAATAAATTATCTTGGTTAGTTGTCGTCCAAGAACTACCATTTAATGATTTATAAACTCTAATTAAACCATTAGTTGCCATTCTAAAATTATATAAAGTCTCGGCTACCTTAAAATAAATACCAACTCCAGAGTTTAACCAAACCTCTCTATCAAACCTAGAATTATAAGTATAGTTTGTTCTAATAAAATCATCTTTAACCTCTACCGCAATATATATTCCGTTTTCAT
>JAISJY010000114.1 GCA_031261365.1 Caryophanales bacterium
GATGAGTTGCCTTGGCTTGATACTCATAAATCTTATTTTTTACAAGCTTTTTCTTTTTTTTGGAATAATTTTTGTTCGCATAGGGATGATGTTTTATTAATAGTCTCTGGTTCAGCTACTTCTTGGATGAAAAATAAAATAATAAATGATACAGGTGGTATGTATAATAGATTAACTAGACAAATAAAACTTTTACCGTTTAACTTACTAGAAACAGAAAACTTTTTAAAATATAAAGGGTTTAAGATAAATAGATATGATATAGTTCAATATTATATGATTTTGGGAGGTATTCCTCATTATCTTAATTTATTAGATAGAGGTTTAACTTTAGCTGATAATATAGATAATTTATTTTTTAAGAAAAATGCCGAATTAAAAAAAGAATATAATAATCTATTTAATTCTATATTTAAAGGAGCAGATAAACATATCTCTATTATAGATGCCTTATCTACAAAATTAAGAGGTATGACTAAAAAAGATATTTTAGCGACTTCTAAATTAGTAATAAATGGTCACTTTTCAGCAGTTATTAAAGATTTAGAAAACAATGATTTAATAGATAAATATTATAGATATCCTGACAAAGAAAGAAATAGTATTTATCAAATAAATGATAATTTTATTTTCTTTTATCATTCTTTTTTATTAAATAAAAACATAACAAATGAACATTATTGGCACGATAATCAATTAGCACCAATTATAAATACTTGGAGAGGTTATGCTTTTGAAATGGTTTGCTTACAACATATTAGACAAATAAAACAAGGATTAGGTATTTCAGGAATTAGTTGCAGTATCTCTTCATATCAAGACGAGAATTGTCAAATTGATTTACTAATAAATAGAGCTGATAAAGTAATAAATCTTTGTGAAATAAAGTTTAATAAAGACGAGTTTGAAATAGATAAAACATATAATAAAATACTAATGAATAGATTAAATTATTTTATGAAGCTTACTAAATATAAATATACAATTGATTTAACTATGATAACAATGTACGGCATTAAAAACAATATTTATAAATCTACTGTTAATCATTCTTTAAATGCAGAAACATTATTTATTAGTTAACAAGATAAAGAAATATTAGTGTTTTTTTGAGAAATTAAGTTAAAAACAATGAAAATAATTGCAATTTATATATTTTTTTAGTACACTTAAAGTATCAATGATTTTGATATATGATGGAACGGAGGTTATATGAATATCAAAAAGAAAGAATATGAGAAGTTAGTTTTAAAAACGGAAGTTATTGAAACAGAGGAGTTTTGTGATATGGGTTCTGCGGCGGATGATAACACTATAGGATTTCCTTCTATTTGGGGAGACAATTAATATGAAATTATTTAAATTAATACTAGGTGCTTTGTTAGTTGTTGGGGGGGTCAGTGTAATTAAAGGTAGTGAAAAGATAGAAACTAAGGCATCCGAAGATGTAACAGTGGTTTTACATGTTTATTCTCCTATTGGTTATGATGATGACTTTGGGAGATTAGGAGTTCATTTTTGGGGTGATTTTACTGGCGATGATAAAACTCCAGAAGTTGATCATCCTTGGAATGAGCATTCAATAAATATTTTTACTTATGAAATTGAAAATTGGGATAGTGATAATGATTTTAATTTTTGCTTTATTCGTTTTAATAGAGATAATGATACTGAGGTTTGGACATATGGTAAAGATAGATTTATTGGCAAAACTGATTTAGAATATGCCATCGACGGCAAAGCACATATATATTTAGAGTATACTCCAAATAATGGCATTTATGTTTGCGAGGTAAATAGTACTCCTACAAATTTAAGTAGTTTAAATGTTCTATATCGTATTTATTTTGATAATGTTGAAGGAGCAGAGGGTCCTGTTGAAGATTTATTCGTAGTTTGGAATTATGAGTTTATATTGCCTGAGCTTTCTAAACCAGAGTATATTCTTTCTTCATTTGATTCAAGTTATGATTTACCAATTGAGGTAGGACAGTCCGTAAACATAATAAGAACCACAAAATTTACTGCTAAATGGAATGTTCAACAATTACACACCTCTTTAAAAATAGTATATAGTGGCACTGGAGAGGAAATTGATATTGAAGATGTAGGTCTTCGGGTTAGAGTTGATTTTAAAGAAGTTGAATATGGAAATGTTGATGAAACAGGTATTGCTATTATTCCTATAAATGAACTAGAAATAGGGCAAACATTAACTAGTGTTTTAATGGCAGAAGAAGATGCTGGTCAAGCGGTTGTTTCAAGTGCTGATGCAGAGTTTAACCATGATACTACTGCTGGTCATTTAAGGTATGCTCTAGTATTAACTAGCATTCCAGATGATAAATATTCCACATTATTAAGAGCAGTTAGTTGGTACACAATTGACGGAGTTCCTCATTATTCAGAGGAAATAGTAGTTAGTGTTGTTGATGTTGCTCATGAAATATTAGAATTAGAAGAGAGTTTAACACCAGAGGAAATATACATTTTAAATCAATTGGCTTAGAATAGTATTTTAATCTAACATTTTAATCAAGCCATTACCCTAAAAAGTATGGCTTTTTTCTAGGGCAATTGCAAGAAATAGATAAATAAGGAAAAAACAAATAAAAACCATAAAAAAAAGATAATTTTTAAGTTGTAACATAAAAAAATGTAGTGTATAATTATAACTACAATGAAAAAGAGTATTCCAGAAGAGATTTTAAAACATAAGCCAAACAAAACAACAATAAAAGTAATTGGAAATACCTATTTTTTATATTCAGTTAG
>JAISJY010000069.1 GCA_031261365.1 Caryophanales bacterium
AATTGTTGACAAAAGTGAATTTGGCTTTAAGTGTTTACTAGTTGCTATGGAAAAAGCAGAAGATTATGTTGATTCTCAAAATCTTAATAAATCTATAATGACTGAAAAAGGTGCAAGAATAGATAAAAAGTTATTCGATAAAGAAAGTTTTAAACAAGCATGGTACAACGCTTGTTTACATAATTTGTGGATTGAAGGTGTTCCTCCCGCTGTTTATATTTTCTCTGATCGAATTCAAGTTCTATCTAATGGTGGTTTGCCTGCAAACTTGATGTTTGATGATTTTTATAAAGGAACAAGCAGACCAGTGAATGAAGAACTTGCAAGAATATTTTTATCATTAGAATTAATGGAACAAACTGGATATGGGATTCCAATTATAGTTAAGAAGTATAGTAAAAAAGCTTTTGACTTTTCTCCAAATACAATTAGAGTGGATTTGATGTTTAATGAAGAAGTTTTGGAAGCAGAAAGAGCATGGAAAGAAAAAATATTAAGTAGCCATGACACAAAGAATGACACAAAGAATGACACAAAGCATAACACAAACACATTAGAAAAAGAACTAATTAATTTAATACAACATAACCAAAATATTACTCAAGCACAAATAATAGAAAATCTAAAAATATCGAGATCAACTCTAGTTAGATACTTGCGTTTAAGCAAAAAAATTAAAAGAGTTGGTTCAAAAACTAATGGACACTGGGAAATAATTAATAACTAACTTAATTTTATTATTTAATCAATCAAAACACTAATTTTCTTACTATTTTAATTTCTCTAATATTATCTTATCTGCTTCAGGATATTCAATTTTAAATAACTCTTCTTTTGTAAACCATCTGCCTTCTAAATGTTCACTAATCAAAGGAACAGTATTATTTACTAAAGTCAAATAATAAACAGACAAAACCAAAATAAACTTATTATATTCGTGTCTAGTTGTAATAATATGCTCCTCAACTCTCACTTCACAAGAAAGTTCTTCTTTTATTTCTCTTCTTAAAGCTTCTTCCTCTGTTTCATTTATTTCAACTTTACCACCAGGAAACTCCCACTTCAAAGCAGTCTCCCCATAAGGTCCTCTTCTAGCAGCATAATATTTATTGTTGTCTTTTATAACACCTGCCACTACTAATAATTCTTTCTTCTCTTCTTTTAAAATAGCATAGAACTCTTCCATATTATCTATTAAATAATCTGCTTTTAATTTAAGTAAAAACTCTTTCTTTCTAAAGCCCCAAGAAACAATTACCGTCTTAATACCTGCCTTTACACCTGAATCATAATCTACCTCAGAATCACCAACATATAAGGCTTCTTCCTTCAAAACACCCAGATTTTGTAAAATTAAGTTCGTTCTAGTTGGGTCTGGCTTAGTCGGATTAATAAAATCATCCCCTGAAATATAATCAATATAATTATTAAAATATAAGTTGCATAAATCTACTACTCTATCATGAGGTTTATTAGAATTAATCGCGATAAGATAACCGTGTTTTTTTAAATAAGAAAAGAAGTTTAAAACATTATCATAAGGCTTTGTTTCATCATTTTGATGTATTTCATAATAGTTAGTAAATAATTCTCTAGCAACATCATAATCACCTTTATAATTACCTAAAACCCCTTTAATTAACACATCAACACCCCAACCTAATAGAGAAGCACAAAACTCTTCACTCTTTTTTGGTAACCCTAAAGAAGAAAGCATAAAATTAGTGGAATTAGTTAAATCCCTTAAAGTATTTAAAGTTATCCCATCTAAATCAAATATTATTAATTTTATCACAAGTTATTTTTTATTTTACTAGCCCCACAACTAGAACATTTATTTTCATTTAAAGGTATTTCAGCTCCACAATACCGACAATAAGAAGGCTTACTTTCCTCTTTTATAATAGTTCTTTCTTCTTTTATTATCTTACTAGTTCTATTGAAATTCTTAAAGATTCTAATTAAAGTAAAAATAAAAACAAAAACAAAAGGAATAATCATCAGCATACTAATTGTATAAAACTCCATAAATTCCTCCTCTAGTAAAAACTTACCATATTATTTTAACAAAATAAAGATAAAAATATAGTATTAATCAAAAGAATAAGTAAAAAGTTTATTTATCAAGGGAATAAAAATAAATAATCGCTAATCTTTTCTAAATAAATGCTCGGTTCATTTAACATTAATTTTTTTTATGCTAAAATATATATATGAAATATATAGAATTAACAGACAACCTAAAAGTAAGTAAAATTGCTCTTGGTTGTATGAGAACTAATGTTTTAAATGTTGATCAATTAGAAGAACTCATTTTAACTGCTTTGGAATTAGGTATTAATTTCTTTGACCATGCTGACATTTATGGAGATGGTCAATGTGAAACTCTTTTTGGTGAAGTTCTAAAAAGAAATCCCTCTTTAAGAAGTAAAATATATCTGCAAAGTAAGGTTGGAATTATTAAAGGACATAGATATGATTTTAGCAAAGAACATATTTTAAAGACTGTCAATGCTCAATTAAAAAGATTAAATACTAATTATTTAGATTTCTTATTATTACATAGACCTGATGTCTTAGTAGATTATCAAGAAGTAAATGAAGCTTTTGATGAACTATATTCTCAAGGCAAAGTTAAATATTTTGGAGTTAGTAACTTTAATGCTTTTCAAATGGAATTATATCAAAGCAAAGTCAAATATCCTTTAATATTTAATCAAGTCCAATTATCAATTACAGAGTCTCGTTTAGTGGACGAGGGTATATATGTTAATCAAAAAAACGACCTCTCTCTTTCACGGTCCAATGGTATTTTAGAATATACTCAAATGAAAAATATCATCCTTCAACCTTGGTCTGTCATTATGGCAGGGGCTGGAGAAGGAACCTTTATTGATAATCCTAAATATCTTGAATTAAATAAAAGATTAGAAGTTTTAGCTAATAAATATCAAGTAGAAAAAAATGCTATTGCCATTGCTTGGCTTTTAAGGTTTCCTCAACCAATTCAACCTATTGTTGGCACAACTAGTATTAAACATTTAAAAGAAATGAGCAAAGCAGTAGATATTAAATTAGATAGAGAAGAGTGGTATTCTTTATATCTAGCAAATAAGTTAATACCATAAAGGAGAGAACTATGCCAGATAACAAACCAACAATTTTAATTGTAGATGACGAACTAATTAACCGAGTTATTTTACACGAGTTATTTAAAACAAACTATAATGTTTTAGAAGCAGAAAATGGAGCTGAAGGTTTAGAAATAATTAGAAATAAAGATAATCATATTTCTTTAGTTCTCTTAGATATTGTAATGCCAATTCTAGATGGTTTTGGTGTTTTAAAAGTAATGTCTGAAGAAAACTTAATTGGTCATATTCCGGTTATTATGATTACCGCTGAAAAAGGAGATGAAACAGCTGTTAGAGGTTATGAATATGGAGTTTCAGATTTCATTAATAAACCTTTCAATGCTGACATCGTTCAACACCGTTCTAAAATAATTATTGAATTAAATGAACATAGAAATCATTTAGAAGAACTCTTAGCCAAAGAAATGGCAATTGTAGAAAATCAAAAAGTAATCATTGAAAAAAATAATGATTTCTTAGTTGATGCTCTAGCAAATGTTGTTGAGTTTAGACATTCTGAAAGTGGTTCACATGTCAAAAGAGTTAGAGGTTTAACCAAAGTAATACTTCAAGAAGTTGCTAAAAGAAATAAAAAATACAATTTAACTGCTGATAAAATTGAATTAATTACTAAAGCAAGTGCCATGCATGATTTAGGCAAAGTTGCTATACCAGATGCTGTCTTAGAGAAACCTGGTCGTTTAACTAATGAAGAATTTGAACTAATGAAAAAGCATACAACTTTCGGTAGTGAAATATTAGATTCTTTAGATTATGATAAAAATGATGAGTTCTTTGCCATGTGCTACGATATAGTCAGACACCATCATGAAAGATATGATGGACGAGGCTACCCAGACCATTTATACGGAGATGATATAAGTATTGGTGCTCAAGCAGTAGCTTTAGCAGATGTCTATGATGCTTTAACTAATAATAGAGTTTATAAACCTGCTTTCTCACACGAAGAATCAGTAGCAATGATAGCAAGAGGTGAATGTGGAACTTTTAATCCTTTAATAATTGAATGTTTATTAGCTATTGCTGATAATTTACATGATTTAGTTGAAAAGTCTTTAGCTACTCATGTTGTTGAAAAACAAACCAAAGAGGAAGAAAAAAATGAAGAAGTCTTATCAGAAAGAGCCATTAAAACCTTTGAGAAAGAAAGATTTAAACAACAAATTATTTCTAATCTATCAGGTGAAATAATATTTGATTATAACTATGCTTCTGATACTTTAACAATTTCCGAAAGAGCCATTAAGATATTTAATATACCTTCCTCACTTAGTAACTTTAAAGAATATTTTTTAACTAATGAAATATTTGAAAAACATGATATTGAAAAACTATTATCAATCTTAAAAACTTTAACTCAACAAACTCCAGAAGGTCATATTGAAGCTTTATTAAATACTTGTGAAGGTCATCTTTGGTATGATATTAAGTTTTGTATGATAGCTAATTCTACCGGCTCATCTGATATAGTTGGTAGATTATTAGACATCACTAAACAAAAACAACAATATGAAAATTTAAGAGAACTAGCAAGTAGTGATGAATTAACTTCTCTTCTAAATAAAAGAGTTTTTATTGACCAATTAAACAATAGATATTTAAAAGAAGAAAACAATGGTTATTTATTACTATTAGACCTTGATAATTTTAAAATAATAAATGATACCTATGGACATGTTGTTGGTGATAATGTTTTACAACAAGTAAGTCAAGATATTAAAAAGAAACTAAGAGGAAACGATACTATTGCTCGTTTAGGTGGTGATGAATTCACAGTATTTATTTCTAATATTCAAAGAGAAAACTTAGAAAAGATATTAAAAAGATTATGTTTTACGAGCATTCAAATTCAAGGAAAAAATGTTGTTGTTACTAATTCCATTGGCATTAGTGAGTTCCCTAAAGAAGGCACTCAATATATTGATTTATATAATAAAGCTGATATCGCGATGTACCATGCTAAAAATAGATCAAAGTCTAATTATGTATTCTCTCAAGATGTAGAAAACTAATAAACAAACAAATCTTCAAGAGTTATAACAAAATCTATAACATTATAAAATCTATTAACTAATACACCTAAAGGAGTTATTAAAACCTTATGAACTGTCTTATTTATTTTAGTTACTTCTCTAAAACTATTCTTTTTATTATGTAATTTATCAAAATCATTTCTATCTATTTCATATACTTGGTTACAATATTTAATCTCTATTAAATCAATTATTTTATCAGCACGACTAATTAATAAATCTATTTGAGCCTCTTTACTCCTCCAATTAGCAAACATATTAGAAACACCAGATATACCCAATTTAGTTCGTATTTGTTCAAAATGATTATAACAAACTCGTTCAAAAGCATATCCTCTCCAAGCATTATATTGTCCTTTTTCACTTTGATTTGCCCAATAATGCGAATCATTTATGTTTTTATCTTTAATATTTTTGATATAAAAATAACAAAAATTATCTGTCAATTGATAAACAGATTTTTTCTTATAGTTAGGAAAACAAGAATATTTTTGAATGAAACCACATGAAATTAAGTTTTTTAAATATTTAGTTATTTTTCCTGTTTCGTATGTTTTTAATTTTTCAACTATTTCTTCTCGAGAATAACCCATATCTTTATTACCTAATAATTCAATTATATTTTTATATAGTTCACTATTTTTAAATAAAGAAGTAAAAATTGTATCATACTCATCTTTAAGAGCTCCACTAAATGAAAAAAATAACATATCAACATTTTGAACTACCGAATAACCTTTTTTAAAGAAACTATAATAATATGGAATACCACCAAATATCATATAACTATCTAAAACTTCCATTTGTGATAATTCTAAACCTTTTGATTTTAATAAATCATCACACTCTCTTAATGAAAAAGGTCTTAAATATATTATTCCTGTTTTTCTATTATATAATCCACCTGTTGAATTAAGTATTTCATCATTCATAAAATTACCAGCTGAACCAGAAACAATAAATAAAACATCTTCTCTAAAAGCAGCAAAAGTATTCCAAAAATTATCTAAAAACGACATAAAAAGTTTACTTTTTTTAGAAAACCAAGGTATTTCATCTATAAATATCACTTTTTTCTTAGTTAAATCAGTTTCTTTAATTATTTTTTCTAAAATACTAAAACCTTCAACCCAACTAGAAATAACGGTATCTATTCCTAATGATTTAGAAAACTTTATATATTGAGTTTGTAAATTATCTTTTTCAGTTGTACTACAAAAGAAAAACAATTCATCTTTAAAATACTCCCTAATTAAAAAAGTCTTTCCTACTCTTCTTCTGCCAAATACAACAATAAACTCTGCTTTATTTGACTCATAATAATTTTTTAAATCCCTTATTTCTTCTTTTCTACCAATTATCATTTTATTTTCTTCCTCCTTTTCTCTAATATTATACAAGAAAAAAATATATAAGGTGCGGAAACTTGACTTTTTTATGTGTTTTCGCACCTTCACAAAATTATAAGGGTGCGGAAACTTGACTTTTTTATGTGTTTTCGCACCTTCGCTCTTTTAATTTAATAAAAAATTAGTGTAATTATCATCTAAAAATAGAATAAAATACAATTATGTATTCTCTCAAAATTCAAATTAATGAAACTAAATAGCCGTTTTTCTGATAGTTTATACAATTTAGAAATATATTTATCTATGCATATAAAAGTATGCTATAATATGTATGGAGGAAATAAAATGAGAACAACATTGATATTGTCAGATGATTTAATAAAAAAAGCTATGGAAGTTACAGGTATTTCGGTAAAAACCGAAGTAATTCATCGCGGTTTAGAATTATTGATACAAAAAAATGAATTACTTGAAATACTTAATTTTGCTGGAAAGTTAGATTTAGATATTGACATTAAGAAATTGAGAGAAAGATGAAAGGTG
>JAISJY010000148.1 GCA_031261365.1 Caryophanales bacterium
TTCAATAATGCGAGAGAAATAATCTTAATAGTTATAAACGATTTGTCTTTTAATTTCTTGGGTATAGATAGAGATAGAATCATTAACTCCAATAGAAAAAGCGGTCATTGAAAAGACAATAACAATGGCAACGAAAATAAAGACATAAGCAATAGTCACAAACATAATTTGAGAATATAAATATAATTTATGCTTTTTCATTTTAAAGAAAATTGTTTAGGAGATATTCCACAATACTTTTTAAAACAATAAGAAAAATAATAAGGGTCTTGATAACCAACCATATTAGATATTTCACTTATTTTATATTTCTTACTTAATATTAATTCTTTGGCTTCTTCTATTCTTAATTCGGTTATTAGTTTAACAAAAGTGGTATTTTTAAAGGTTTTTAAGAGATAAGCAATATAACTAGGTGATAAAGCGACTTGGTTACCTAAGGTTTCCAAAGATAAATCAATATCAGAATAATGACAATTAATATAAGAAATTAAGTATTGATAATTACTTTCTTGCATACCAACTAAAGATTTAGCATTTAAAGATTTAACAGTTATAATGAGTTTTTCTAAATAGTCTAAAGTTCTATTAATGTTTTTTAAACTACTTATTTCTTGATAAATATCACTGTTTATGACTAAAGTTTCATCATTGAATTCATAATTGGAACTTAAAATAATAGTATTGAGAGTCTCGGTTACAAATAAGGAAAAGGCTAAATGTGATTTAGTACTTGCTTCATGTATTCCATTTTTAAGAAAGTCCATTATTTCTTTTTTTTCTTGAAACTTAACTAAATAACTAAGTTGTTTAAAGAACTTTGAATCAATAAAATCACTTTGTATTTTGTTAGTCTTATTAATGGTTAATATTTGTTCATCTTCTTGTCTTAAATCTAATATTCTTTTACACTGTAAATAAGCATTTCTAAAATTATGATTTTCCACAGGTGATATGCCCACACTCATAGACATATTTAAGACTTGTTTAAGAGATTTAATTAATATTTGTAAGGTATTTATTAAGTTTAAAGGGGGGGGTGAATAGTTAAATAAAACAAAATAACTATCTCTTTCAAAAAGAAAAAGATTATCTTTATTATGGAGTTGGTCTTGTAAAAAGATATAGGCTAAATCTATTTGGTTATAAGAATAGTATTTATCAAATTCAAATAAAGCCATGGTAATATTTTTATCTAAGTTAATACCAGAGTTTTTGATTTTATTAATAATTTCAGAGGTCTTACTATTATATTCTAATAATCTTCTAAAATCACTTT
Organism: Caryophanales bacterium; assembly: GCA_031261365.1. Lineage (GTDB taxonomy): Bacteria > Bacillota_I > Bacilli_A > RFN20 > JAISJY01 > JAISJY01. Next base: position 1,280 of record JAISJY010000148.1, read on the forward strand.
CTAAAATGTTAAGTCGGTACTTGTTACTAGTTTCTGTTAGTTTCTCACTAACTAAAACATTATTATTGTCTTCGGCTATTTTAACTAAAGCTTTATTCATTACAATGGCTAATTCGGCTTGATTAATCGGTTTACATAAATAGCCAATTACTTGTAAATCTATGGCTTGTTTAGCATAGTCAAACTCATCATAACCTGAAATGATAATGAACTTACATAAAGGATTTATTTCACTTTTAACTCTTTGGGCTAATTCAAAACCATCTATATAAGGTATTCTAATATCGGTGATTAAAATATCTATTTGCTTTGACTGTAAATCTTCATAAGCGTCAAAACCATTCTCATAGGAATTAACAATTTCAATGTTCAAGTTTAAATCAGTTAACATTTTGATAAGACGAGAGCAAACATCGTGTTCATCGTCGACAATGGCAATTCTAATTATATTTTTAACTTCCATAACAAAATAATAACTTTTTTTGTTTTAAAAAGCAACTATCTTGTTTTATAAATGAAAGCAATTATTTTATATATCTTTTTTATAGCCCCAAATTATTGGTCTATTTTCTAAGTTCCAATCATTATTCCAACCTTCAGGCTTACTTAAAACCTCGCAACATATACTAAGTAATAAACAGTCTTTAAAAGCCCAAAGTCCAATTTCAGTAACACTTTTAGGAATAATAATTTGGAGTAAATATTCACAATAAGCAAAAGAAGTATTGCCAATACTTAATAAATTATTGGGTATTGTAATCTTTTCTAACAAAGTACAACCGACAAAAGCCCAATTGCCAATGCTTGAAACTCCATCAGGTATTTTAATTTCTTTGATTTGACTACAACCTGCTAAAAGTCTATTAGAAATACTAGTTAGTTTATTAGGTAAAGAAATACTAGTTATTGAACTACAACCATCAAAGGCACTATTACTAATTGTTTCTAAATCATTTGATAATTCAATATCACCATAGGCTAAAGAACCAACAGTTATTGAATTAGGTTCCCATACTTCAGAATTACTGACAACTTTACCTTTACCCAAACTTAAAAGGTGAAATATTTTATTTTCTTTATCAAAATCAATATTCTCTAATTTAGTACCTGCAAAAGCCCAAACACCAATGGTTGTAATATTTTTGGGAATGTTTATTTTACTTAAAGATTTACAGTATAGAAAAGCCCGATGTCCAATACTAATTAAACTTTGAGGTAGAACAACTTCTTTTAATTTAAAACATTCAAAGAAGGCTCTGTTTCCAATACTTATAAGTTCATTTGACATGATAATACTTTCTAAAGAAGGACATTCAGAAAAAGCTTTATTACCAATTCTAGTAACCGTGTTAGGTAATGTAACTTTTAATAATGAGTTACAATTTGCAAAAGCTTCAGTGGCAATACCTGAGACTTTTTTACCTTTATAAATTGCAGGTATGCTTACTTCAATAGGCTCTCCTTCATAACCTATGACAGCATACGAATCTCTATCACCTATATACTTATATATAATGTTCATTTGTTAAACTCCTTTGTATAGAAAGATTAGATAAAACTAGTATCATAAACTATACTAGCAAGGTTAGGGTAATCAATAAAAGGATTTCTGTTGCCTTGTTTGTATAATTTAGTAGTATTGGTACTCACTCCATAAGTACCATTATATATTTTATTATTTCTAGCAATTTCTTCAGGACTTACAGGGTCAGCAAAATGCCATTGTAATAAAGTATTAAGAACTCCATAAGCTGTTCCACCTTCAAAGTTACTAGTTTCATCATTTATTAAATGAAGGTAAGGGTACATAATGTCCATATAGAATAGTATTCTAGCAATATCACCAATGTTTTCATCACCTGGGTAATAAACTTTGCCGATTAAGTGAGGTGTCCCAGAGCCAACAGCTCCTCCATAGAAATGATTACTATGAGAAGCGTTTGGAGCTTGTAAACATATTCTTAAATTATGTAAATCACTAAAATGCCCTTTAGAACCATTTTCTGGTCTATAATCCCAACCATCTGGAAGAACATTGGTAAACGGAGAATATGAAGATAAACTTGAACTAGCATTTATTGGAGCAATTCTCATATCATCACAAGCCCAAACATGTTCTCTTGCCATAGTCGTGCTTCCACCCCAATAAATAATAGGGTTTTGATGCCAATTATTAATAACATTACTAGGGTAATTGTCATATAGCATATAGAAATGACCGGGATTATTAATGTCTTCATCAACGCCTTCAAGGGCATATCTGACATCTCCATAAGACATATAACTGATAGTTGTTCTTATTTTATTTGTAATAGCTTGGAGTAATGAATTACCTGTTAAACTATAAATATTTCCATAATAAGAAGTTAGTCCAATATCAGATAAAGTTAGAGTTAAATTACCAAGAGCATTGTTTTCTTCTTCCCCTTCATTTGTGGGGTTCCATTTACCATATAGAGATAAATTATTATAAACTTTGGAGGTGAAATCATATTCTGTTTCTCTTGAATTGGTTGTATACCAATCTATAAAATTAAAGTTTTCTATTAAAGTTTGTTCAATAGTTGGAGCAATAACGGTTTCTCCAAAGTGGACTATTTGAGGAGAAAAGGACATTTGAACATCATCTTTATCATAAAAAGATACTTGATAATCAACATCTATTTCATTTGTAACATAGGTGATAGAAATTGATTTTAAATAAATACCAGTGCCGACCCCACTTAAAATAAGACTAAATGAACTACAATTTTCAATTAAAAGATTAGCTTCAGTAAAAACATTAACATCAGTTGTTGTAGCAGAAGCTAGAGCCATAGTATTAGTATGATTACCGAATTCAACTCTAGCAGTGCAGGTTTTTCCATTGTTGGTATATAGTTCAATAGAATAACCAGCAATAATAAGGGTTGGGTCAAAGGTAGTTGTTAAGGTGTAGTTAGTAGGAACACCTGTTGAAGAACCTATTTGAACACCTCTACCAGCATATAAATTAGTATAGCCAATAGCATCGTGGTACCAGATAAAATCACCTAAGGTAACATAACCTGCACTTGTTGTTATAGGATTAGTGGTAAAAGAATATGTATATGTAGCAAAGATATAATCAGTATTTGGACTGCTAGAACTAGAAGAAGAACTTGAGGAACTAGAAGAAGAACTAGAACTTGAACTATTTTGGGTAGAAGAATTAGAACTGCTCGGGGTAGAGGAACTTGAGCTAGTTGATGTTGAATTAGTCGTGACAGAGGAACTACTTGAAATAATATTACTAGATGTTTCTTCACTTGTATTAGAAGTAAGGTTTTCTAGTGAGGAATTATCTGTACTTTGTGAACTTTCTTTGAAATTTAAACAACTAGATAATAACATTACTAGTATTAATGATAATCTTGATTTTTTCATTATACCTCCTAATTGGTATTCACTTAAATTATACATTTTTATGATTTTATTAAAAGTAAATTAAATAAATTAAATAAAAAGAACTATTCAAGATTTATTTTTGTTAGAGTTTTATATTTTAATTCTCATGTAATAGATTTATCTTATGAAGGATTATTTATTATTAATTAATCTATTTTTTTCATTTTGAATTATTTTAATTAGTTCTTCTTTTGTTGGCATTATCGTGTAATATTTAGATACAAATAACTTATCGGTTTCATTCATTATTGAATATTTAATAACTGTTGAATTGCTTTCTTCAACTAGTAATAATCCAATAGTTTGATTATCGTCTTCATTTTTAACTTTATCATCAAAGAAACGGCGATACATATCAATTTGACCAATATCTTGATGTTCTAGTTTTCCTACCTTTAAATCAATTACTATATAACATTTGAGTAGTGTATTATAAAATACCAAATCACAATAATAATTATCTCCATCTTCGCCAGTAAGTTTGTATTGTCTTGCATAGAATGCAAATCCTCTTCCTAATTCTAGTAAAAACTCTTGCAAGTGAGTAAGTATAGCTCCCTCTAAATCTTTTTCGTGAAAACTATATTTGTCAGATAAACCAAGAAAGTCTAGTATATATGGATTTTTTATAGTTTCTTCTGGTCTTTGATTATTATATGTGGTTTATTTGTCTCTTGAAACTTCTAATGGTTTGTTATTTAACACTCTATTATAAGTAAAGGTAGTTATTAATCTATGAAGTTGTCGAGAACTGAGATTTCCTTTGATACTTTCATTTAGATACCATTCTCTTTCTTCTTTGTTTTTTATCTTAATTAATTCGAGATAATGAGTCCAACTTAATTGCGAAAGCAGTGATTTCGCATTTTGAAATGTTAAATAAAATTGTCTCATTAGTTCAAGATATCTTTTACTAAACCCTCTTCCATATTCTCTTTCAATTTGAATTGAAACTTGTTCTAATAGTTTTTCACCATAAGTTGTTTTTTCTGTTCTATTTTGTTTTTCTACAATAGCCTTTCCAATATTCCAATATGAAATTACAATAACTGAATTAATGCTCCTGATTATTTGAGAGCGACTATCTTCAATTATTTTTTTAATCTCGTTATATAATTCATTTTTTTCTATATTATTATTCAATGTTGTTTACCTCTATCTTTTAATTGTATCATAATAACGAATTATAACTATTGTTTTCGTTTTAAAAAAATATTTCATTAGAGTTTATAATTCATAATAAAAAACAACTATGAAAAATTGCAAAATTATTTAACTTTTTTAAGAGTTTATTGCTATAATTAATAGTATGAAAAATATAGAAGAAGTATTGAAAAAATTGGTCTTTACGACAAAAGAAGTAGCTGAATGTCACGATAAATTGTCTAATGTATTTTATTATCTAAAAAGCAATGTAGATAGGGGGAAAATAGCAAAACTCAAAAAAGGATTATATGCTCTTGTAAACCCGGTAACAAATATGATTTATGCAGATAAATATATGATTGCAACACGGATAAACGATAATTCATTTGTCGCTTATCATTCCGCATTTGAATTATATGGAATGGCAAATCAAATATTTTCAACCGTTTATGTAGCAAGTAAAGTACGCTTTGTTGATTTTGAATATGATGGCATATTGTATAAATATATTCGATATCAAGTGCCAAGTGATATTGAAACAATACAATCTTCAATAGATATTTTGGTAACAAGTTATGAGCAATCGCTTATTGATTGTGTGGATAGGGTTGACCTTGCAGGTGGTAGCGAAGAATTATTAAAGATATTTGATTTTTGTCGTAGAGCAGATGCAAACAAATTGCTTTTAATTTTGCAAAAATATAATAACAAAACGCTATATCAAAAAGTTGGCTTTTTATTTGAAAAATCTAATAATATTTTATCTTTGCCAAAAAGTTTTTTTCAAGAATGCCATAAACATATTGCTAAAAACATAGTATATTTTTTACAAGATATAGGTGGCGAAATAAAATTGAATAAAAAATGGAATATAATCGCACCAAAAGATTTAAGGAAAATCTAAATAAAAATCCCCTTTTCATTATAGTACTTTTTCTAAAAAGTCCTACTTTAAGGGGTTAATTCAACACTAGTGGCGGAGTAGACAGGACTCGAACCTGCGCGCCTTGTTAGACCTAGCAGTTTAGCAAACTGCCCCCTTCACCGACTTGGGTACTACTCCGTGCTTAATAATTATTACACATTAGCAGAAATATAACAATATATTTTTATTAAATTATGAAAATTATTCTTCAAATTTATCGGCTTTAATAACTTCAATTCGTTTAACTCTTTCAGCAAACTTTTGAATATTCAAGTTCATAACATAGTATCTTAACAAAACAAAAAATGAATAAATAAAAACAGCAATGAATATTATAATGATAAATAAATAAGCTGGTATTTCTGGAATTAACAACATAGTTAAACTAAATAAAAGTAATAAGATAATAGACATAAACAAATTAACTAAAAACATTTCCCTTTTCATCTTTTTACTAGTTGTATATTCAAGTTCATTTGTTATCTTTTTAGCCTCTTCTACATTCAAATATTGAGCACTGAAAATGCCTAAATATTTAGAAGAAGTAAAGAGAAAGAAAATATCATAAGACAATAAAAAAGAGAAAATACCTAAAAGTGATAAAACAGTGATTAGATTTTGGTTATTTATTACATAGTTGTTTATGTCTTTTATAATAGCTTCATTATCAGCAATTCTATCTAATAAAGTCATAAAATCAGGGTGAAATATTTCAAGATAACCTAAAGATGAAGCAAACAAAGCTACCATAAATATTAAAAAACAAAACAAAAAATGAGGAAAAATCAAAACCGAAAAAGTAAAAAAACTTCTCCGCATTGGCTTAAATCCGACATATAAATCACTACTTAATATTTCTTCTTTTCTTAATAATTTAAGAGAAACTAAATTAAAAGATAAATGGAATAAACAAAAAATCAAATAGAGAAATATTATTGCCATGACATCAATAATTTGATAGACTAATAAAACAAAAGGGACTAAACAAATGATAGAAAAAGGAAGTAAAATAGGAATAATTTTATTAAAATTTTTTCCTAATTTTTTAAATCCATCTTTAATATTACTCATCTTCTTTTACCCATTCCACTATAATATTTTTGCATACATCATAAATAATGTCAGAAAAAAGAAACTTCTTTTCTTGATATTCTGCCTCTTTTATAGTTGGTTTAGTGACAGGATTTAAAGGTGTAAAAATAGTACAGCAGTCTTCATAAGGTCTAATCGAAATATCAAAAGTGCCTATTTTGTTAGCTTGTTTAATTATTTCAGTTTTATCAATAGTGGCTAAAGGTCTGATAACAGGTATGGAAACAACAGCATTAATAGTTTTCATACTTTCTAAAGTTTGACTAGCAACTTGCCCAATAGATTCCCCTGTAACTAAAACTTTACAGTTATTCTTACCCGCGATTATTTGAGATATTCTAAACATCATCCTTCTTAAAATAGTAATGTTATAAGGTTCAGTACAGTTATTTATTATGGCTTCTTGTAAGGTTGTTATATTGACAATGGTTAATTTAATTTGAGGTTGATACAAAGTTAAAACTTTTAATAAATCTCTAACCTTTTCTAAGGCTAAATCACTAGTATAAGGAGGCGAAGCAAAATGAATAGCCTTTATTCTAACACCTTTCTTTAACATTTGAAAACCTGCTACAGGTGAATCAATTCCCCCGCTCATTAGTAATAAAGCTTTGCTAGATACTCCTAAAGGGAAACCTCCTAAACCTTGAATAATATTTGTATATAAATAAGCCCCATTATCTCTTATTTCAATATATTCTTTTATGTCAGGATTATGTAAATTAACTTTTAACTTTAATATTTCAATAATATCAGTCGCGACTTCATTAATTATAGCCAAAGACCTGTAAGGGAAAGTTTTATCACCTCTTTGAACACTCAAAGCAAAAGAATTAACTTTTTCTTCTTTTAATAAGTCAAAAGAAGCTTTTTTAATTAAGTTAATATCTTTATCAACTCTAACAACTTTTGAATAAGATTGAATACCAGAAACATTTGAAATTAAATTAGCAATTAAATCAATATCTTCTTGATTTATTTCAATGTAGATACGGTCGTGTGTCCTAATAACTTTGGCAGTTGTATATCTTTTAAGAGTATGTTTAACATTCTTTTCTAAAGTTCTAATAAACTCTATTTTATTCTTACCTTTAGTGTTTAACTCGCCAAATCTTAATAACAAGTGGGTATATGTCATATTGTTCTTACCTCTTTTAAACTTTGTAAAAGTGTTTCTATAAAACCTTTAATGTCTTCTTCACTAGTCAAATGTGATAGACTAACTCTAATTGAATTATTAGCTAAATGTTCACTCTTTGTTGTTTCATAAACAGGTCTAGAAAAAGACTTAGAATAAGAGGAACAAGCTGAAGTAGTTGAAAGATAATAGCCTTTACTATTTAAATAATTAAAGATAACTTCACCTTTATGTTTTAATAAAGAAAAGTTAAAAATATAATTAGAACTATTAAAAGAATTAAGATGTAGAAAAGGATTATCTTTTAAATTGTTTTCTAATAAAGCATATAACTTACTAACATAGTTTTTTCTTTCAACAAAATGGTCAAAAGCTATTCTTATACTCTGGGCAAAACAATAATTAGCAATGAAGTTTTCAGTTCCACTTCTTTGATTTCTTTCTTGTCCTCCCCCAAAAATTAGAGGATTTAAAAGTTTGCTAGTTTTGTTAATTAAGCATCCAACTCCTTTAAGTCCGTATATTTTATGACTTGATAAACTGAGCAAATCATAATTATTACTTATTCTTATTTTCCCTAAGGCTTGAACTCCATCTAAAAATAAATAGGTATTATTTGTATGACATAACTTATATAATTCGTCTTGAAGTTGAACAGTTCCTAGTTCATTATTAACCAAAGAAGTAACTAACATCAAAGTATTATCATTTAACAAAGTCTTTAAATGTTCTAAATCAATTAAACCATCTTCTTTAACATTTACATATTTAATAATGTAACCTTCTAATTTTAAAAGAGTATTATAAATACTTAAATGGTCTATTTTTGTTGATATTATTTCTTTTTTCTTGCTTGGTAATAATCCTTTAATACCTAAATTATTAGCTTCGGTAGCACTAGCCGTAAAAATGATTTCTTCAGGTTTAACATTAAGAGTTTTAGCAATAATATTTCTACTTTCTTGTAAAAGTGCAAAAGAAGCTCTACCTAATTTATGTAAAGAAGAAGGGTTAGCGAAATGCTTTAAAGACATTTCATTATAAATAGCTAAAACTTCTGGGTCAAGAGGAGAAGTTGCTGCATAATCAAGATAAACCATTATTTTAGAGGGAAATTAATATAACCATTATCTAATTTCCTTAAAGTAGCTTCGCATAAAGAAAAATCTGCTTGTTGAAATAAATATATTCCTTTTTCAACAGTTTCAGCCACATTAGAAAAAGAAACTTGAGCACAAGCAATTTGGATTAAAAGTTCAGTATATTCCATTAAAGATATTTCGGCATTTAAAGTATTCTCTAAACTCTTTATATCTTTGGCTAGAATTTGGTCATAATGAGTGGCTTCACTTAAATTAGCTGACTTGGTGAAGTTATTACTAAACTTACTATAATCTTCTTTTAATAAACGAATATTTGGATTAAAGTGGTGAATTAGAAGAGCATGGTTAGTCTTTTCTAATTTTATTTGTAATTTTCTAATATTTTGTAAATAAGTTGTTTGACGGTTAAATAAAGTAGAGGCTTGGTCAGATAAACTTTCTCTTAAAAATTGATAACTACTTAAATGTTTTTCAAACTCATCACAAACTAATTTTAAATTAAGCATATTAGCCACTCTTTGAGAGTAAGGAGTTTGAGAATAAATAGAAGAGTTTACATTCTCTTTAGTTTTGGCAACCTTACTAGAAAAGTCATAACATTTTAAAATATAATCTTCAGTTTCATTGCTATTAGAAAAGTCTAAAGATAATTGTTCTAATTTAGGTTTTAGTATTTTAAACTCAGCTTGTATTCTTTCAGAATTAGCAAAAGATTTTTCTACTCCTTCATCATATTCAATTTTACATTTTTCTTCATTCTTTAAAGCCTCTAATAAGTTTGACATTTCATCTTTTAGATTATTCACTTCAACAATTAAGTTTTCTTCATTGGCTTTACTTAATAACTCAATAATTTTGACCATTCTTTTATCAAAGTTATCAATTTTCTTATATGGGTCAAGATGTGCAATAGGGTAATTTAATCGCATTTCTTCATATTTATTTTTAATATCGGTCATTAAATCATGAACATCAATAGTTAAAACTGTAATAACACTAGGTACAATATCTAAAAAAGTTATGTAGTCTTCAACAACTTTGCTTAGACTCTTTTTTAATTGACCAGCCTCATTAAATAAACCTGACTCTAATAAAACTTCTGCTCTATCTAAATCATATTCAATTTTCTTTCTAGTTTCTCCTAAATAAGATTTAACAAACTCAAAATATTGGGGAGTTTTTTCAATAGCTTGAGAAGCGGTGTAGTATTTGTCTTTGATAATATCTAAATCATTTTTAATTAATGGTTCATCTTTTAATTCGGCTTTAATCATATAAGAAATATTTTGGAGTTTAGATAAGTAATCAAAAAGTTTCTTTTCTAAATTAGGTAAAAGATTATTAACTTCTTTTAAGTTCCTTCTTTCTAAAAAATGTTTAATTTTATTATAATCAACATCAAGAGTAGCATATTCACTTTCGACACTATTAAATTGTTCGGCAATATCATTAAATAGTTTAGTAAATCTAAAGTTTCTTTTAGAGAGTAAATCTATTTTATCACGGTCATTTTGAATGCTTTCTATTTCCATTCGTATCTTAAAATTAATGGAATCAATATTTTCAAAGTAGTTTTTTTCTTTTTTCTTTTTAAGATGAGTAAAAATATAAATAAGAGCAACAATAACAAATGCTCCTAAAACAACTCCTATAATGACAATATTGTCTTTAATAAAATCAATGATACTTGGCATAACAATATAAGTATAACATTTTTTAAGGTATAATATTAAGGAACAATTAAAAAAGATGGAGGTTATTATAAATAATGAATAGGTTTATGAGGGTTGGGTTCTTAATTATTTACATAATATCTATCTTTTCTTTATCTTCTTGTTCTATTCCAAAACCTAACATTTTGGGATTATGGTTTTCTGAAGGTTATAGAAAGAAAGAATATGATTTAGATTATTTTAATAATTTAGATGATGATACTTTAGATAGATTTTTATTTGAGTTTAAAGAAGACCATACTTTTTTGCAAACAAGAATAGATAACGAGGTGTCAAAAGGAACATATTTATCAGAAAAAACTAAAGAAAGAAGAATTAATTTAATTACTTTATTTTATGAAGATGGAACTATTATAGTTGCTCAAAATCTTGTTGAGGGCGGAGATAGTTATTATCTTTTATTTGAGTTACCTTATAAAGATAAAATAATGGTGTTTGGTAAAAGTGAAACAATAGATTATAGAGTAAAAACTAATTATTTATTTTCAACTCCTGTTCCAATAGGAAGAAATTCTGGTTTTCCTTCGTATAATGGTTACATTCCTACTAATACTAATTTTACAACTCTAACCTATGGTTCTTTTATGGATTATGGTGATGATGTTTTAATTGGTTTTGAAACGAATGACCCTAGCTTTAATATGTATTCAGATCCTTCAATGGCTTATAAACATCTTAAATGGTATCTTTCTTTTAATGGATTAGGAGCAAATTATAAAGCATATTTGCCACACTTGAAACTTTTATTTTATTTACAAATAGAGGAAGATGTAGTTAATTTAACTTATTTTAGATTACATTTAAAGATGTTTTTAGAAGAAGAGAATGTTATAAAGATAGGTTTATATTTGATTTAATTAAATATTTTGCTTTAATAAGAGGAAATAATTTCTTTTTTAAGAGTGAACCTTTACTTTTCCTTTAACATTTTGTTGACAAAAGAGGTTACCTTATAGTAAAATATACAAGCGTTGACAAACAGCACGCAAATTAATTGTACAAGTTAATACCTAGAGGGATGAGATTAGCCAAGCTGTAGGGTGAAATCAGTTATATTAACTTATAAATTAAGAAATTGCGCATATACTATTTAGGAGGTAAGAAATGTCACGATACACAGGACCAGCAGTTAAGAAATCCCGTAGATTAAAGTTTTCTACGCTGGAAAGAGGCGAAGAGTTAAGAAAAAAAGATGGTGGAGTTGTTAAAGTACCCGGACAACACGGTGCTAATACTAGAGCGAAGATAAGCGAATATGGAAAACAACTTCAAGAAAAGCAAAAAGTTAGATTTATGTATGGTATTAATGAAAGACAATGTGTTCGTTTATTCATTAAGGCTAAGAAAACTAAAGGTGTTACAGGTTATGAATTTTTAAAGATTCTTGAATCAAGATTAGACAACTTAGTTTACCGTTTGAACTTTGCAAGAACAAGAAGAGGAGCTAGACAACTAGTTACACATGGACATATTGAAGTAAATGGTAGTAAAGTTGATATAGCATCTTACTTATGTAAACCAGGCGATGTTATCTCTGTTAGAGAAAAAGATAGAGACTTAGTCATAATTAGACAAAGTTTAGAAGCTTTAGGAACTAATACAAAATCATTCTTACATTTAGATGTAGAAACATTAAGTGGAAAATACTTAGGTTATCCTGAACAGTCAGAATTGAATCAAGGTATTCAAGCAAATCTAATTGTTGAATATTACAATAGAAACATTTAATAAAAACAGCAGAGGGTGGTCTAAAAAGCCACTCTTTTTATTTTGCTTTATTAACCATTAGTAACTATTTGTCATTACTGAAAATAAATATATCTTTTTCAAAAAATTAATAATATTTTTATATGTTATGATATTATATAGCCAAGTAAAATAGATATTTAAATGATACGGTAATCAAAGTTTATTAAAGAAAGAGGTGTGACTAGGAAAACAGATGAAAAAGTTAATTAATTTTCTAAAGTTTACTCAAAAGAGATTTTCCAAAAAAACAAAATTAAGATTTTTATTTATATTTCTTTTAACAATTTTAATAAATGTAATTGCAATTTTGCTACCATTAATTCAAAAGAAAATTATTGATGGTTTGTACATAAATGAAGCAAATTATGAAAGTTTATTTATTTATCTGTTTTTTGGTGTTTTAGCAGCAATAGTTTCTATTTTTGAAGCAATTATTTTGAATAAAGTCTTTTTTTCTTTTAGAAGAGATTTATCTATTGAATTACTATCTTCTTTAACTGTTAAAGATAATTCAATTGTTGAAACTCGGGGTTCTGGGGCTTTTATGGTAAGTGTTTTTGGTGATACCGGAAGAGTATCTAATATTGTTGCAACTAATTATTTTGCTATTCTTTTGAATATAATAACTGCAATTGTAACAATTTTTATTTCGTTGCTTTGGACTTATTATTTTTTAATTATTGTTGTTGTTTCTTATCTTTTTATGGCTCTCACTATTTGGTTAACTAATAAGACTTATGTAAAAGTATATAAAAAAGCCAGAGAAATAATATATGAAATTAACCCTGTAGTCTTAGAGTTTATAGAAAATAGAAAGTCAATAATTGGATTTTCAAATATTCAAAAACAAATGCAAAGAATAAAAGTTAAGTTTATTGAAAGAGATAAATTAACTCAAAAAGCTTTTAATGCAAACATTTTAGGAAAAACTCTTATCACGGCAATTCAAAGTGTTTCGGTTGTTGTTTTTTTTGTTATTTCAATGTTACAAATAATTAATGGAAATATGGAAATTTCAGCATTTTTATCTTTGCTTTCATATTTTGCTTTGGTCTTTGTTCCTCTATCTGCGGTTCAAAAATTAGTAGAGAACATTAATAATTTTGATTTAGTAAAAGCAAAAATAGATGAATGCTTAGATGTTCCGATAATACTATCATTTCCAAAATCAAACTTATTACAAATAATTGATTTAACAATAAAATATAACGATAGAGTTATATTAGAAAATATCTCTATAGAAATAAATGAAAATATTGGTATAGTTGGTCTTTCTGGAGAAGGAAAAACAACCTTGATTAAATCTATTTATGGTGAATTAATCTCTTCATCTGGGAAAGTTGAGTTAGGCTTAAAACAAACACATTTACTGCCAAAATCGCTTGTTTATTCAATAATACCCTATTATTCTCAAGATTTAGAATTGTATGATAATGATTTAGTTTATAACATTTGTTTAGGTAAAGAGGCATTGACAAATGAATTATTGCTAGAAAAAAGAAATGAATATTATCAAAAGTTTATAGAATTAAGAAACAGAATATTAAGTTGTGATACATTTTCAAAAATAGATTTAGATTTTCTTTATGGACTATTTAGGGTTGATGTCTTGCCTAAAAACTCAAATGTCATTAAAGAACTCATTGAAAACATTAAAGAAATGGATACAAATGCAATTTTATTAGTAACAAATAGTTATATTTCTAGAAATTATTATTCCCAAGAGTTATATTGTTCTTTAACTGAAGATTTTGAATTAACGAAAATAGATAATAGAAATATTGGACAAAGAGGAACAAAAATATCAGGCGGAGAAAAAACTAGAATATGTTTGGCAAGATTTATTTTATCAATTGGAAATTATTATGTCCTCGATGAACCTTTAACAAATGTTGACCTTCTTTTAGAAGATAAAATGGTTAAGTTACTTCATAAATATCTTCATAACAAAAAAGGAATTATTGTTTCTCATAAAATGAACCTTATTAGTGAGTTATCAGATAAAATCTGTATTTTAAATAATAATGTTATCGAAGACATTGGCACTCATAATCAATTAATTCAAAGAAACACACTATATAAAACTTTATACGAGAAAAGCAAAAAAATATAATGTGTGATGTTCCTTGCTAGACGAGCAGTAGTATTGGCAAAGAAAATGGTTAATAGCATTATAAAAAGTGAAGTTTTAAGCCTTTTTGTTTCAAAAAATGTTAAAATATTAACATAGATTAACAATTTAATATACATTTAAAAAATTACTAATCTATTTTATTATTTAGGAGGTTCATGAAAAACACAAAAATAATTGGAACAAGAAGTAAAGCTAATTTAAGTATTGCAATTTGTTTTCTAGGATTACTATTACTTTTCATGAGTATTATTGCTTTAATATTCTTTCTTTT
>JAISJY010000156.1 GCA_031261365.1 Caryophanales bacterium
GGAATAATCATTAGAATAAGCTAAATATTCATAAATTAAATTAATTAACCATAAGCCTTGGTCAATGAACTCTCTTAAATCCATTTTAGCATTAAGGTCATCAAAAGGTAAAGAGTATTGTCGAGGTACTTGCCCACTTGGGTCAATAAAGGAAAAGACTTCTAATATCTTTTTTCTTGTCTCTTTTTTATTCCATAATAAAGAGGTTTCTAACATTTGACAAACATCTCTAACACCTAAAAATATAGTTCCTGAATTAGTAGAATAGGCTGAATAATCTACTTGATTAATTACTTGTTTAATGAAGCTATTAAAGATATAAGGTGATTTGTTTTCAATATCATTAAAATGAATATCAAAATCATTAAGTTTATTATTAACTTCTAGGGGGATGTTATCAGTTTTTAAGGCTAGTTGATAATCTTTTTCATTATTATAATATTGAATTCTATAACCTAAAACAATGCTTTCATTTAAAATATAATGATTATAATCACCTAAGATAGCTGTATCATCAAAGATGGTTAGTTCTCTGTTTTCTTTAAACTTGCCTTCTTTTAAAGAGTAACTATGGTGTAATTGGGTGTTTATTCCTTTGTAATCATGTTTTGAGGTGGTATTATAAACAACTTCAACTTTATCAAAATGTTTCCTTTTTATTAAACCATAATTATAAAGCCTTTGCCCTCTGCTGATATCTTCATGAGAAAAGAAAGAAAAAGTATTGTTATGATAAAGACCTTTTTTGAACCATTTTGTTTCTATACTTTCCGCAGTTTCATGCTTAAATAAAGGATTAATATAAGAAGAAAGGTAAATAGTCTTTTTATTACTAGTTAAATTAAGAGCAACTAAAGAGATCAGAAAAGAACTATCTTGACTTAACCTTAGTGAGACCATAAAAGCAACATCTTGGTAAATAGTAAAAAATAATGTTTCATTATTAGTAAAAATAGTAAAATGTTTATTGGTGTTTATTTGTAAGTTGGGCAGTAAAGAAAGAGGAGTAAAAGCGTTGTTTTTCTTAATACCCGCGGTAAAAGAAACAAAAGGCTCATTACCATCATTGGCAGGTAAAATATAATAAAAAGTAGATTTATTTAAAGAAATATAACCACTGGCATAGACCCATAAAGTTAGGCCGTTTACTTGATAAGGATGTCTAGCATTACTTTGTAAAGGGTTACTTATTAAAATTGTTTGCTCATCAATAAAATAAGCATTGGCAGGTAATTGTTTTTCTTTTTTCTCTTTACTATTAAGAAGATTATTTATCTCTTTTAAGTAATATTTAGTTTTTTCAATAATATTCATTTTAAACTATTTATGTATTTTTTAGTTATTTCAAGATATTCATTTACTTCATCACTATTTTTACCTTCACAAACTAATCTTAAAAGTGGTTCAGTTCCACTTAATCTAATTAAAAGCCAAGTATCTTCGTTAATTATAAACTTTAAATTGTTATTTAGTTGTATTTTACTTAAAAAAGAAAAAGAGATATTTTGGAACTTTTTAAAGAAAGAGTTATCAACAGTCTTTTTTAGATTAACTGTTATTTCTTTAAAGAAACCTTGATAATTAACTTCATCTTTTACTTTTTGAATAAGTTGACTAGGTTTAAGTTTACTATGTGCTAGAGCTTGTAAAAATAATAAAGAAGAAAAAGTAGAGTCTTTTCCTCTTAAATAATTTCTAATAGTTAAACCTCCTGAAGATTCTCCTCCGATTAAAGCATTTGTTTCTAACATTTTACTACTTATATTTTTAAAGCCTACATCAACTGTATGGCATTTATAATCATATTTAAGAGCGAGTTTATCTAAAATAACACTAGTAGCAATGTTTTTTACAATGTCCCCTTTGTCTCCTTTATTTAATAAATAATGATAGATAACTGCTAATATTTCATTAGCATCAATATAATGACCATTTTCATCTAGAATACCTAATCTATCAGCATCTGAATCAGTTCCTAAACAAATATCATAGTTTGAATATGAACTATTAACATTTTTTAAAAGGTTTTCAGCAGTAGGATTTGGAATAAAGCCACCAAAATTATGGTCAATTTCATTATGAATAATATGACAATTTAATTGATAGTAATTTAATAAAGGAGGAATAGTAATACTCCCTGTTCCATATAAACAATCAAAGAGAATTCTTATTTTATTTTTGGGTATTTTAATAAAGTCTTTAAGATATTCAATGTATTCAAGGTTTAAATCTTTTTGACTAATATTAACATCTTCTAAAATAGGATAAAGAAGATTAGAGTTAGCATATCTTTCAATTAATTCTGTAAATTGAACATCAGCATCAATACCACCTTTAGTAAAAATCTTAATACCATTAAAGGAAGCGGGATTATGACTAGCTGTGAACATAACTCCAATATCAATATCTTCTTTCATAGTGTGATACATGACCACAGGAGTTGGACAAGCATATTTACTTAAAGTTACTTGGATTTTATTAGATGCTAGAATTGAAGCTAAATAGAAGGAATATTCGGCAGAGTAAAATCTAAAATCATAACCGATAATTACTTTCCTATTAAGTTTATTACTATTGATAATTTTAATTAGAGCAAAAGAAATAGCCTTAACAGTTTCTTTATTGAATTCTGTTTCAATATTGCCTCTATAACCACCTGTTCCAAACTTTATCATATATAAAAATTATATCTTTTTTAAAAAAATAATCAATAGTAAAACGATTTACTTGACAAAAATAAAAATAAAATTATAATAATATCAAGCGGAGGGTACTATGAAGAGGCGAATTTCTTTGATAAATATGTTGATAGTGTTAGGAGTAATAATGACTGGTTGTGTTAAAGAGAACAGTAATCCAG
>JAISJY010000005.1 GCA_031261365.1 Caryophanales bacterium
TTCTTTTGATGAATATAATGTTTGGTATCAAAATAAACAATCTCCAGCTGGTTGGATTAAAAAACCACATATCTTAGAAGATATTTATTCTCACAAAGATGCTTTGGTATTTGCTGGTATGTTAAATACTTTACTAAATAATTGTGATAGAGTTGAAATAGCTTGTTTAGCTCAATTAGTCAATGTTATTGCTCCTATTTTTACAGCTGAAAACGGCATTGCTTATAGACAAACAATTTTCTTTCCTTTTAAGTTGGCAAGTCAATATAAGGGGGCAAAGGCTTTAAGAACTATTATTTCTGCTCCTACTTTTTTAAGTAGAATTGGTCATGTTAATGAGATAAGTCAAAGTATTGTTTATGATGAAATTAAAAGAGATATAGCAGTTTTCTTGGTTAATTATGCTGATGAAGAGAATATTGCAGAGGTTGAATTAAGGTCATTTGGTAAGCTAAATGTGATTTCACATAAAGTTTTAATTTCTGATGATTTAGAGAAGAGAAATACTTTAAGTGAACCTGAGGCTATTAAGTTGATTGAAGTTAAAAAATTACCTCTTAATAATGATGGGATATTATGTATTACTTTACCTAAATATTCTTATAATGCAGTGATAATTAAATATTAAGGAGAAGAGAATATGAGAAGAATTATTTTAGTAGTAAATGAAGTTGATGTTACTGACTATGCCAATTTAGGTTCGGCTGAAGATGATAATAATGAACCTTGGTTTTGGGATTTAGAATAAAACGGTTTACCTCCTTTCTTTAAGACAGTGTATAAAACAAATACACTGTTTTTAATTAAGATATATAATATAACAGTGAGGAAATATGAATAATGTAATAATAAACGATAGATTTTGGAGTGGAAAGCAAAAACTGCTTGTATCTACTTTAATTCCTTATCAATATTCAGCTTTAAATGATGAAATAGTAGGAGTTGAACCTTCACATGCTATTGAAAACTTTAAGATAGCCGCTGGTTTGTCCAAAGATAAGTTTTATGGTTGTATATTTCAAGATAGTGATGTTGGTAAATGGATTGAAGCTGCTAGTTATGCTTTAAGTATTAAGAAAGATAAGAAATTAGAAAGTAAAATAGATAAGATAGTTTCTTATATGCAGTTAGCCCAACAAGAAGATGGTTATTTAAATACTTATTATATTTGTCACCCAGAAATAAAAAGATTTTCTAATATAGTTCACGGACACGAATTATATTGTGCTGGGCATTTATTACAAGGTGCTATTGCTTATTACAAAGTTAGCAAAAAAGATAAAATGTTGAATATTTTAAAGAAATATATTGATTTAATCATTAAAACTTTCGGTAATAATGATAATCAAATAAAAGCTTCACCTGGACATCCAGAGATAGAAATTGCTTTAATGGAGTTATATGAATTAAGTAAAGAAAAGAAATATTTAGATTTAACTAATTTTTTTATAAGTGTTAGAGGAGAGAAACCTAATTGGTTTGAAAGTGAAGAAGCTTTTATAAATGCTGAAAAGAGATATTTTGATTTAAGTTATAATCAAGCCCATAAAAGTATATATGAGCAAGAAATAGCTGATGGACATGCTGTTAGAGCTTTATATTTAAGTGCTGGAGCAGCTGCTTTGGCTAAAGAAAGCAATAATACTAAGTTATATGAGGTCTTAAAAAATAACTTTAATAACACTATAAATAAAAGAATGTATATAACTAGTGCTTTTGGTAGTCAAGGATATGCCGAAAGGTTTACTGTTGATTATGATTTACCAAGCGATAGAGCTTATGCGGAAACTTGTGCTTCAATAGCTATGATTTTCTTTGCTCAAAAAATGTTTGAGATACAACCTTTACATATTTACAGTGAAGTTATTGAAAAGGCTTTATATAATACAGTTTTAGCAGGTTTATCTTTAGATGGTACTAAGTTTTTCTATGTTAATCCTTTAAAAGTTATACCAATAGTAAGCAAATATAGACAAGATATGTCTTTTATTCAAGTCAGAAGACAAGCTTGGTTTGGATGTGCTTGTTGTCCTCCTAATATAGCTCGGATACTCGGTTCTCTTAATAAATATATTTATGTTGTTAAAGATGACATCTATATAAATCTTTTAATTGCTTCAACTTATAATTTTAATAATAATCAAATTAAGTTAAAGTGTTCTATTCCTAATTCAAAGTCTATTTCCCTTACTATCTTAAAAGCAATGAGAGAAAAGATATATTTAAGAATACCTAAATGGGTAGATAAGGTAATAGTTAAAAAAGATGAACACATATCCTACTACCAAGATAAAGATTATCTTTGTTTGTATGATATTAAAGATAAAGCTAATATTGTTTTATGTTTTTCTTTTACTCCTAAAATCATTTATTCTAATTCGCGGGTAAGTAATGAGGTAGCTTTGAGCTATGGTCCTTTTATTTATGCTTTAGAAGAAGTTGATAATGTTTCTGATTTGTCTTCTTTAATGATAGATATAAGAAAAAAAATTAAAATAAAGAAAGAAAAAGAATTAAATGGTTATGTTTCTTTAATCGCAGAGGGCTTTATTAAAACAAATAATGAGTTATATTCGTATCATAAACCCCAATTGACTAAAACTATTTTAAAGTTTATTCCTTATCATTTATGGGCTAATAGAGATGAGGGAGAAATGAGTGTTTTTGTTAATTATAAATAACCTAAATATAAAACAAATTGTTATTTTTTAACTTGACCATAATAGGCATTTTTGCCATGTTTTCTATAATAGTGAATATCTCCGATATATGTTTTAAATAAATCGTTTTGATTATTTAGATTTCTAGTGTAATAAGCCATTTCAGCTACAAACTCTAAAACAATAGCATTTTCAACTGCTTTTTCTCCGCTTGTACCAAAAGTAAAAGGACCATGTCCCCCACAAAGAATAGCAGGTATTTCTAAAGGATCTTTTTTATCTATCTTTTCAATAATAACATTTCCAGTATTTAATTCATAAGCTTCTCGGGCTTCTTGTTCGCTTAATATTCTAGTAACAGGAATATCACCATGAAAATAATCAGCATGGGTCGTTCCTAATATTTCAATACTTTTATTAGCTTGAGAAAAGATAGTCGCCCATTTAGAGTGAGTATGGCAAATACCTTTAATAGTGGGATACCTTTTATATAATTGTAAGTGAGTTGGTAAATCAGAAGACGGTCTTAAATTGCCTTCAATAATATCACCTTCTAAATTAACAATAACAATATCTTTTGCAGTCATATTTTCATAAGGAACACCAGATGGTTTAATAGCAACTAATTTAGTTTCTTCGTCTATTTCACTAACATTACCCCATGTTAAAATAACTAAACCGCTTGACTGTAGTCTTAAGTTTGCTTGTAATACTTTTTCTTTTAACTGTTCTAACATAAACCCTCCTTAATAATTGTACCATAAATGCAGATTTTACTATAGTAAAGGTTAGTATTAAAGAAAAAATCATATTATAAATTGTTCAAAATTACTTTGGGAATTAGTGATATATTTAAACTATCAATCAAAGTTTTATAAAAGACCAGCCATATAGAGTGGTAAATGAATAACATCATCTTTTATCATTAAATCTTTACCATATATAATATAAGATTTTCCTAAATGAATTGAAAACTTTTTTCTTAATTTATCAAGAGAAGAGTGATTAGTATATGAGGAAGATTT
>JAISJY010000014.1 GCA_031261365.1 Caryophanales bacterium
CAAACACAAATTCCATTGGTTTGTAACTGTTGGAAGCACTAGCCCTGTCTTAAATAGCA
The DNA here is from genome assembly GCA_031261365.1 of Caryophanales bacterium. Lineage (GTDB taxonomy): Bacteria > Bacillota_I > Bacilli_A > RFN20 > JAISJY01 > JAISJY01. Next base: position 60 of record JAISJY010000014.1, read on the forward strand.
CTTCACTCAAACTAGTGGAAGTACTTTATTAGAAAATATTAAGCAATAGCCCTGTCTTAAATAGCACTTCACTCAAACCTCACTGTCATATTTTAGCTGACGCTGATGGCAATAGCCCTGTCTTAAATAGCACTTCACTCAAACGTATTCATACTTTTATACATCATTTTAAAGGCAATAGCCCTGTCTTAAATAGCACTTCACTCAAACATGAGCCTAATACTGATAATTTATATTGTTGCAATAGCCCTGTCTTAAATAGCACTTCACTCAAACAAACTTCTGAAGAATAAAAAGAACTAGTAAGCAATAGCCCTGTCTTAAATAGCACTTCACTCAAACACCCCAAGAAATTAAATCACGAACTATTTTAGCAATAGCCCTGTCTTAAATAGCACTTCACTCAAACAGAAATCAGACAATATATCATTTAACATAAGCAATAGCCCTGTCTTAAATAGCACTTCACTCAAACTAAATTAATTACCGATTTGATGGTACTATAGCAATAGCCCTGTCTTAAATAGCACTTCACTCAAACCATTAGTATAACCTAATGTTGGAGAAACATGCAATAGCCCTGTCTTAAATAGCACTTCACTCAAACCCAATCCTCAAAATAACAGCCAACACTTGTGCAATAGCCCAGTCTTAAATAGCACTTCACTCAAACCTGGTATACCTTTTTTAAAGATTTTATTAAGCAATAGCCCTGTCTTAAATAGCACTTCACTCAAACTATCATCATCTACATTTATCACAATTTTTAGCAATAGCCCTGTCTTAAATAGCACTTCACTCAAACCAACTGTTTCTACAACATCGCCACCAATTGGCAATAGCCCTGTCTTAAATAGCACTTCACTCAAACGGAAAGTGGTAAATGGTGAAAAGTTTCGTTGCAATAGCCCTGTCTTAAATAGCACTTCACTCAAACATCATTTCAGCGATTGTATAGCTTTCTTTTGCAATAGCCCTGTCTTAAATAGCACTTCACTCAAACCTCAAACTTCAAACTATTAAAAATTTGAGTAATATACTATTCTAGACAAACTTTACCTTTTTGCACTCACTTATTAAGCCTTATGATGAACATAAAACTATATAATAAGTTACATATATTTTAACACCAATATTAAAAAGCTATACGAATTTCACAATTATCTTTGTCAATTATTAAAACTTTTTCGCTACTATTTCTTTTATCATACTTACCTTCAAAAATAATTGTTGTTATTTCCAAATATTCGCAATGTTTATAAAGTTCATTTATTTCACTATCAGTTAAATATTCATACGCCAAATAAAGAACAATGCAATTAATTTTCTTTAATTCAAATAAACTATCTATATAATGTATAATTTTTTCAATTAATGTTTCATATTTTTCTTCCAATTTCACTCCATATAATTTTAAAAAGTCATCTAATTCTAAATCGTTATTACTTTGTAAAGGTAAATCAATCAAACTAGCTATTTCTTTAATTATCGGAGCCATAAGAGCATTTATTTCTTCTACTTTCATTGGCAAATCTGAGTTTTTAGTTGCATTTGTTATTTTTTTAAATAAAAGAGTTATTAGTTTTCTGCTATTTATTTGAAATGATGATAAATCTGAAATTATTTCTAAATCTGTTTCTATAGACAAATCTTTAAAGTCCTTCTGTAAAATATAATCTTCATTATCTTCTCCGTTATACTGTTGAGAAAGTCTTATTAAATAATCAGAAAATAATTGTTTTTCTTCAATACTAATAATATAATGACTTCCATCAAAAATTATCTTATTCTCCCATGATTTAAATTTAAAAAATATCATATTCTAACCACCCTTTCATCCGAGTCAATTATGACTTCTTGTTTCTTTCCTACTATATATTCAATTGAACAATATTGTTTTTCAGTAACTTCAAGCATTTCTACAATACCATTTGATGGAGCGTTTTTCTTAATTGATTTTTTAAATATTTCTAATGTTGTTCTATTTATAACAATTTTTGAATATACCGATTCCTGTTTCATAAGAAAACCATTTTTTACCAAAAACTTTCTAAATTTATTATATTCCCGTTTATCTTTAACAGTTATTGTAGGTAAATCAAAAAATATTAATAATCGCATATATCTATAATTCATCTTTCTTACCTAATTCATATCTAGAAATAATTGCTATTGTATTTCTCTCGTTATTCATAAAATTTATTATACCTCTGACAAATATTCTAATCGCAGCATCCAAAAATTGTTGTTCATTATTTATTGTAACAATAGATTTCATAACATTAGGTATTTGTTTTTTATGATAACTATCAGGAGGTAAATCCATTATAAAATCGTCAATGATAGGACGAAACGGTTCCATTAAATCAGTAGATAAATTAAAAAAATTAGTTTCACTTCTATGCCATATTCCTAATTGAGTAAGATAACCAGCATTAACAATTTCTCTTGAAAAACAAGAAAGAATAATAGCATAACCATAATTTAAAAAAGTATTTCTAACATCTATAGAATCACGAGAAAATCCATTCCCCATTAATGAATTAAAATAAACTTTGGCTGCAAAACCCTCACGATTTGTTTTATCATTTTCTTCAATTTCTAAAATATATCTTTGTAGCATTAAGGCTTCATTATCATGATTATATTTACTTAAAACCAAACTTTGCATTTTTATTTTTTCAGAAACAATTAACTTCCAACACTTCCCCTTTGTTTCTTCGTCCCACCCTATTTGATATTTAATATTTTTTGAACAATTATAATTAGCATATAAAGGTAACAAATTAGCATAAGGCAAATGCTTTTCATCACAAAAAACAACATTAACTCGATGCTGAACTAATTCACACATAAGTGGCAAAGTAATTGTACAAGCTGTAGATTCTAATATTAATGTTTCTATTTCAGGAATATATACTCTATTCTCTTCTTCACCTCTAATTATTAAATACCCCAACCTTGTTTCTAATTTTGCCTGTTTTGTAATTATTATTGTACGGAACGACATTTTAATTTAATGTTCTAGTTTTTTCATAGAATCCTGTAATGCTTTTATCTATTAGTTTTATAGTACCTGTTAAATACTTTGATTTTTGTAAACCACCAACTTCCTTTGAACCACCTATTAATAACAAATTAGCTTTCTCCACAGATATTGAAAGCAACTTTATTAATTCTAATAATATTTTTACTTGCTCGCTCAATAGTAATGTAACAAAAGTATTCATTCCTTTTTCTAAAACTTGATAGTTGCTTGTTCGCCTAGTTTCAAAATATATTTCTTTTTTTAATTGAGCCATAATTTCTTGATATAATTCAAGATTTTGTTCTCGCGTAATATTTTGTTGTCTTTGTGTTGAACCTTCTGAAGTATCTCCGGCAATATGACCATTACTCTCATCAACATTTATTTTTTGCTCATCAACTTTATTTAAAAAATGTATATATTTATTTGTTTTTAAAGATGGTTTCCACTGTACTGCATTACATAATATAATTGAATCATTACTTCTTCCATTAAGAAATACCAAGCCTCCATTCCAAGAAACCAAAGAGCCAATAAGAATTTTATTTATTACAATTTCTATTTCTGTATACTTAGAATTTTTCTTAAAATATTCAAGTATTTTACTTTCATCGTTTTGAACTGCTATCATAATTGGTACTTGTTCCAAAACATTAACTGTTTGATTTTTTATTGTTGTTTTAATTAAGCAAAAATAAGCTCCTTTTACTGAATCATAACCACCATATTTTTGAGTATTACAATATGGTTCTTTCATAGTTCTAGGTGTCAAATTATCTCTGTTTTTTTCGCTCCGTTTCCCATATATAGTTTGGTCATAAAAAGCTCCTTTTGTTTCCTCAACCTTTGTAGTCACTAAAATATCATTTTGGTTAACATTTCTATAAACTGATGCATAACTAACATCTGGGTTCCAAGCGTTTTCAATAACTCTTGAATATAATTTGTTAGGATTTTTTGATGTGTTTTTAAGATAATAATATTTTTGAGTGTAATAAACATTATTAACATTACCGACAACAATATTCAAATAAGCATCTTTAGCGTGGTGTAAATCATTAACATTTCTATTCTTATATATTTGTTTAGATTCATCAGCATTATCTTTAAATTCACTAACATACTTGGCTTTAGAATAAACAATTTCAGTTTCTGGTAAATATTCTTTTAATAACTCGGCTACCGCTTTAACTGACTGATTTGTAATAACTAATTGCCTTTCTACAAAACGATCCTTATCCTCATCAGTTAATTCTTGGACTCTTGTTAATCTTTCATATTTTTCTTGAGTAATCGCTTTACATTTGAGTAACTTTTCCCATAATGTTCTTACCTTTTCATTATTTCTTATAGTTGAAGGCAAGGGATAAATATCTTTTTTTATATTTTGATTAGATTCTTTACTTACCAAAACTAAATTGTTTGTAAGTGAATCATCTTTTAAACCTGTACTTTGAGGAATTATATGGTCTAAATCATAATCTATAAGATTTTTAATTGGTTCACCGGTATACATATCTTTTCCGTCTTGTTTATAATACAAATATAACTTTCTCCCTTTTAATCTATCATCGGTTTCTGTTGATAACTTTTGAAGCAATTCTTTATTCTCCAAAGAAGTCAATATTTCTTGAAGTTCTTTTTGTCTAGTTTTTGTTTGTTTACCCTTTTTATTTTTATCATTTTCTCTAGTTACCTCAATAAAAACTTTTTTAGGATTATTACCTGTTAATTTTTTAATTTCTTTTACTAGCAAAATCGTTTGCCAAATACTCCTTTTAACAGCAGGAGAACAATATAACTCTTCAATATCACCATATGTTATTCCTTCGTGAGCCTTTTCCTTTTGATAATGTTTCTTAATCGCTTCATTAAAATTATATTTTTTCTCGCTTGTTATCTCCATGAAATTATATTTTTCTTTTTCAAGTATTTTAATTATTGTTCTAACTTCTCCAGTGTTTTTATCGGTTAAATAAATGCCATCTAGCAAAGCCTTTGAAAACGGACTAAATTTAGAAAAGTTTAATCCCTTAATTATTTTTAATTGTTCAGAAGTAAATTTATCTTTATATTCTCTTTTTATTTGTTCCATTACTAATTTTTTATTTTCATGAATGGAATGCAAAAATATAATTCTTTCGCCAATATTGAAGTCTTCATCTTTTTTCAAATCAAGACCAATTCCACTTAATTGTTTAAAAGAAGATAGTGATATTTTTTGTTCCACCTCTTGTTTTTCTTCTCTTCCAATCATAACATCTTGACCAAAATGTTCCTTTACAATAGAATAAATTTCTCTTTTAGTAAGAATTCCTTTTTGTAAATACCCCTCATATAGTTTTAATTTCAAGCCTCTATCTTCATTTCGTTTACCATTAATAATCAAATTATTTAAACTAGTAAGAACCATATATTTTTGAAATAACAAAGACTGTTTAGGTAACACATCTTCATTTTTTAAATATGTACATTTATTTGTCATTCTTTTTATAAAGTTTTCACTAGATTTGTTTTTATCAACTACTTTATCAAAATTCCAAGGAGTTATTTTTTCATTATATACTCGCTCCACCCAAGCAAATGTTTTCTTTTGCTCATCAAAAGGTTTATTCAAAGGACCAACATAATACGGAACTCTAAATTCTAACAAAGAAATTATTTTATCTTTAACTGAAGAATTATCACTATCTTTTTCAAGTAAAAACAAATATTTTTTTGAGGCATTATTCAATATATCAATTAATTCTTTTTTATGAAATTGATATGGTATTTTTTCATGATTACTGACAGAAATTGACAACATATAATCATTATTGTTTATTTTATCTATAATTTTATCAATAATAATTTTGTCGTTTGGTTCACAAATTAAAACAAGCTCGTTTAAGTCTTTCTTTAATTGTTTATAAAAATCTTCTAATTTTGTTTTTTGACAAACATAATCATCACTAGGATTATCCTCTGATTTATATTTTCCTATTAATGATGTATAATAACCTGGCTCTTTCCTCGTTCCTCTAAAATATACATTGTATTTATTATATTTTTTGAATAAGGTTTTCAATTCTCTTAAATCATTTTTATAAACTTTATAAATGTTTATCATAGCATCTGAAATATAATCAAAATCACCTTTTATTTTTAAGGCAATAAGTAATGAATAAACAGAATAAAGTTCTTGAAGTATTGGAATATCAAAATTATTTATTTTTTCTTCTATATCTGAATCTGATAATTTAAAAGATTTTTTATCAACTTCTTCTTCCTCATCTCGTCTCTCTTTTATAGTTTCAAGTAAAGACTTATAGTTTATAGATAATCCAAAAATACCGTTAAGTAATGTTTTTCTTGTTGGACTTTTTGATTTATTTAGTTTTTCTACTTTTTCTGAATTACTAATTTTTTCATTAAAAACTGTTTTTAATTCCTTGCTATCTATTCTTTCCCCTGTAATTTCTTCTATTATTTTTAAATGTTTTTCAAAGTCAGAAGAATCTTGCGAAATATCATTTTCAAATAAAAAATGTCCGCGTTTTTTAATAATATGATGAACTGCAAAAAATAATTCTTGAATAGTTGGTATATATTCTGGATTTAATAGTTTTCTACGCAAATGATAAACTGTTGAATATTTTGAAAGTAAAGGGTTTAATAATATTTTTTTATCTTCAGGAAGTTTATCTGTTTCATGAAGCCTATGAAAAAAAGAATCATCAACTTTTAAAATTTCAGGGGAGAACAATTCTTCTAAAAGACTTAATCTATATTTTTTACGAGCTAATCTCCTTCTGTTAGAGCGGAATACTCTTCTCTCTTTAGCGGTTTTAGCGGCATTAAATAATCTGACTCCCCATAAGGATTTTCCTTGTTTTTTTATTAATTCATATTTTTCAGTTGTATCCGAAAGTGCCCAACCGACTGATTCAGTTCCAATATCTAATCCTAAGTAATAATCTTTGTTCATAATGATGCTCCCTCATAATTAATTTAGAATATCATATCATATTTGTTGCTTATTAAATAGAAATATCATACAATTATATTGTCTTAAATGGCACTCAGAGTTCAAATAAGTCTTTTGACTAATCACGAGTTATCTCGAGTTGTGTATACAACATACAAAGCACCTTAAATGGTGTTTTTTATTTTTTAACAACATTTTTTAACTTTTTCTTTTAATAAATATTACTTAAAACCCTTAATCTCCCTATATAATATTATTACAATTTAATAAAGGAGGCTTATATGCAAACAAATTGGAACTTAAATGATTTATATGAAGGCTTTAAAGGAAAGTATGAAAATGACTTATTAAAACTCAAAGAAACAGTTAATCAATACAAAGTTTCTGTTAATCAAAAAAGTTTAGATAGTATTACTTATATTGAAAATGTCTTAAAGATAGAAGAACAAATTACTATTTTAGCCACTAAACTAATTTCTTACCCTCAACTAATTCAATCAACAAATGTTAACAATGAAGATTGCCCTAAATATATTAGTAAAGTTATAACTATATTAAACGAATTAACCGCTTCTCAAGTAGACTTTTCAAAGTATTTAGTTAAAGTTGATTTAAGTAATTTAGATAGTGAATTAATAAATGAGTACCGTTTCATTTTAAATAAAAGACAAGAAAATGCTAAACATTTACTCTCTAAAAAAGAAGAAATAATGTATGCTAAACTATCAGAATTAGCCTCTTCCTCTTGGGATGAATTACAGTCTTTAACAACCGCAAACCTTTTGCTTGATTTTGAAGGAAAGAAGATAACACTAAGTGAGGTCAGAAATCTAGCTTATGATAATAATCAAGAAACTAGAAAAAAAGCTTATGAAGTTGAATTAAAAGGCTATGAAACTATTGAAGCATTTACTGCTTTAGCTTTAAGTAACATTAAAAGAGAAGTTACTTATATTACAAAATTAAGAAAATATAAAACACCACTAGAACATTCTTTAACCGTTTGTTCTATGCAAAAGAAATCATTAGATGCTTTAATATCAGCTATGAAAGATTATAGACCATACTTTGCTAAATACTTTAAAGCCAAAGCCAAATATCTAGGTTATAAAAAATCATTACCATTTTATGAAATGTTTGCCCCTGTTGGTAAATTAGAAAAAACATACACCTATCAAGAGGCTCGTGAATTAGTTTGTTCGGCTTATTATTCTTTCAGTCAAAAACTAGGTGATTTTGCTAGTAAAGCTTTTGATAATGCTTGGATAGATGTTTACTCTCAAAAAGGAAAAGTAGGTGGAGCATTTTGTTCTAATTTAGCTCCAATTAAACAAAGTAGAATCTTAACTAATTTTACAGGTTCTCTTTCTGACTGTTTAACTTTAGCCCATGAATTAGGACATGCTTATCATGGTGAAATTATTCAAGATAATGCTCCTTTAAATATAGATTATCCTATGGAATTAGCCGAGACTGCTTCTATCTTTTGTGAAACTATTACAAATAATTATTTATTAAAAGAGTTCACTAAGCCTGAAGAAAGATTATCAATATTAGAAAACTCTTTACAAGGAGATGCTCAAGTTATAATTGATATTTTATCAAGATACATCTTTGAAACTAATTTACTAAAGAAAGCAAATGGTCCTGTTAGTAGTAATGAAATGAAAGAAATGATGCTTAAAGCTCAAAAAGAAGCCTATTTGGATGGTTTAGATTCTAAATTATTACATCCTTATATGTGGTTATGTAAAGGACATTATTATTCAGCAGGTTTTAATTTCTATAATTTTCCTTATGCTTTTGGTTTATTATATGGTAAAGGTTTATATGCTCAATATCAAAAAGATTCTGTTTCCTTTTTAAAATCTTATGATGAAATGCTTAAACTCACAACCTCTGCTACTGCCGAAGAAGTCGCTTTAAGTATGAATATTGATATTACTAAAAAAGACTTTTGGTTAAGTTCTTTAGAAGTTATTAAAAAAGATATAGACGAAGTTATTAAATTATTTGAAGAATTACAAAACAAATAAAAATATCGCGATTACATGCAAGATAGTACCTGCCAAAACAAAGAAATGCCAAATAAAATGATGCCATTTAAACATGAAGACAGAATAAAATAAAATACCTACCGTATAAGCAATACCACCTGCTAATATTAATAACATTAAAGTAAGAGGTAATTGAATAACAAAAACTGCTCCACTCCAACCGATTAAAGCAAACAAAATTAAATGAACTATTTGAAACTTATTCGGATAAATAGACTTTGCTATAATACCTAAAATAACTAAAAACCATTGGACTGCAAAGAAAATCCAACCTGTTATTCCTCCAATAGTTATTAGTAAAATAGGGGTGTAAGTACCCGCGATTAAAACATATATTGACAAATGGTCAAACCTTTTATAAACTTTTTTAACCGTTGAACCATTTTTCCAAGCGTGGTATAAACAACTATTTAAATATAAGAAAAACATCGCGAACCCAAAAATTGAAATACTCACATATTCAATTGAAGTTTGACATTTTAATAACATTAAAATTGTCATTACAATTCCCATTATACAACCAACCCCATGAGTAATAGAATTACCTATCTCTTCCCCTAAGGTTTGTTTTGCCTTTCTAAAATCTTTCTCTTGAGTATTATTAATAACAGTACTCTCAGAAGTAACTTTTTTATTTTCCATAATCAATTCCTTTTTTAATTTTCTTTTATCTCTTCAACATCTATTTCAACTTCATCTTTTTTAAATATCCAAATCTTCTTAGAAACATAATTCCAAACTAAGACAATAACAACAACCACTGCTTTAACAAACAAGTAATAATAACCCATTAAAGTTTCACCAATAAACATTAATAATAAGGTTAATAATAAACCAATAACTGATGTAATAACAAAGACTAATTTAACTTTTAAAGGATTATCTTTATCTACTTTTTTACCATTTTTAAAGACATAAAATATTGATAAAATATAATTTGTTGTTAAACCTACTAAAAAGCCTAAAGCGGTTGCTATCATTAAGAAAAGACTTCCATTTGGTAAAATATTCTTAAATACTGCCAAAACTCCCATATCAAAGACAGTTGCAATACCTCCTGCCACTAAATACCTTAATATCTCAGCTAATAAAACTGCTTTTTTCCTTTTCTTTTCTTGAACTTCAACTTCTTCTTTAACTGTATCATCAAGAATAAGTTCTGCCTCATAAGGTTTAGCTTTACTTAATCTAACAAATTCTATTATTTGTTTTCTATTATAATATAGAGCTAATCCAATAAAACCTATAATGCCAACCCCTGTTAAAACTGCTCCTAATCTTAAGCCAGGACTTGTATAAACTAAAGTATAAGACTGTAAACCTGGTTTAGCTATTAGACCTATAAACCCTCCTTGAGCTGAGAATATTGTGACAGTTTCAGAACCTTTTGTTAAAGACCAATTTTCATCATAAGGAATATTTAAAACTAAGATTTTCTCTTTTTCATAATTTGTCTTAAAAGTAAACTTATCACTACTTTGAACAACATCAAAAACCGGATTTTCCATTAATTTATCGTATGAGGTTTTATAAGTATCTAAATAAGAATATGTCACATAAAAATTATTTAAGTTAAACATTGCAGGTTCATAATCCCCTAAAAACTCTATCACAATTTGCGTAACAGGTTCAGAAACATAAAAGCCTCTAGAGTTCTTTCTTTCACTACCAGCACCCATACTATAATTATGAGTAGAAATAGCATCTTGCCCTATTAATTTATTACCATTATATAAGGTTGTTAAAACATTAGGTCCCATTCTAAAATCTAAATCTAAATAAGCAGGATTATCTTTATTAGCCAAAGGTGCTAAAGGTGTTGTCGGTGTAAATATTAATTCATCACCAAAAAAGGAAGCACTTTCCCATCTCCTTCTCATAGAAGTCGTATTATATTCTTTTAAAGCGTCACTTAATTTCTTTTGAGGATTTGAACCACTTAAATCTATTAAAGGTCTTTCAATATCATTGGCACTTAAGGAATTACAAACCTTATCATAACAATCATTTCTTAAAGATAATTCTATTTTAAAATTAGTAAGTCCTTTATAAACAAAATCACTACCTCTATAATTATAATCATTAACTTTATTGCCACCTTCATAAACTTCTATGACATCCTTGATAACATCACTATCTAAAATAACATAATTAGAATATAAAGTATCATAATACAAAGCTTCATAAGTAGTGCCAACAGCAGTTTCTGAAATATAATCATCATAAGCAAAACCTAATTCAATAAAATAATCATTTTTATAAACATCAAAAGTTTTAGTAGAAAAAGCTAAAGAATACCCAAAAGGAATATTTGCTTGATAAGTTTGAACATTAGGAAATAAAGAAGTTCTACCATTATATTGGTCATTCTTATCTTTAAATCTATCATTATTCATATCTTCTTTATCAACAATATAATATTTAATTCCTAAAAATCTGTCAAAGTAAACTCTCTTTTCATAATAACCCATTGACCAGCCACCAGCATACATTACATCTCCTCTTGTTAAAAAAGGATCTAAACCTTTGGTGTAAATAGAATTAAAAGTTGAAGTTCCATTATAAGATAAAGTAGATGGTAAATTAGAATAAGCTCTAGTTGCCATAGCATTAGAAATCCGATAAAAACTTTCATCTTCTTGAATTAAATCAATAACTTTCTTTTCTTCTTGAAACTTTTCTTGTCCTCCTAAATGAGTTGCCCCATTATCAAAACCATGAACTCTAATAGTTAAATTAGTTGTAATTGCTAATTCACCAATTATACAAACAAGAGTAGCAGTATTAAACCATTTCTTATCTCTAAATAAGACAAAGAAAAAAGAAAATAAAACCATATAAGCTATTTGAAAAGCATAAACAATAGTTCTTTCTCCTAAAGTAAAAACACCATCTTTTATATAATAAGTATCTAAAGAACTTAACTCTGAAGACTTAATAAGAGCCACAAAAGTTAAAACTATATTAATAATCATACCTATGACAAAAACAATACTATTGACACTTTCTATTTCATCAAAAGTTTTTAATAAGAATATTAAAGCCACAACTACAATGAATAATTCCCATCTACCATAAATAGCTGTGAACCCATGAAATAAATAAAATGAAAAAGGAATAAATGGCATGGCAACTACTAAAATACAGCCAACTATAGTCCAAGGTTTTTTAGATTTAATAGCATTAAATAAAGCAGGAATTAATAATAAAGCAATAGGAGTAGTTAAATAAAGACCGCCTAAATGATTTAAAGTGGCAGAATCATTTCCATTAAAAACAGCATTGCCCCAACATTTTAGATTCATAATAAAAAACTCACTTAAAATATAAGCAGGGAAATTAGTATTTGTGCCATTAATTGTTTGCCATTTAAAAACAAAATCAAATAAACTTTGTAAGTTTCCTTTTTTAAAAAACGCCCCAAAAGATTTTAATGGACCTAAAGTAGTAACACCTTCAACTATTGTTGGATTAACAAAGAAATGTTTTAAGAAGTTCATTAAAATGTTGACACTACCTAATCTTCCTGAATCAAGAACTGCTAAATAGGCAGGGTATAAAATAACACCGCTCATTATGACTCCAACTGCAAAATATAAAACGCCTTGTAATAAAACGCCCCATCTTTCTTTAGAGGTATGTTGTTTATTAGCATATATTTGTAACCATCTAAATAAAGCATATAAAACACCAGCAATAGCAAAAGTGAATAAAAAGAAATAATTAGTAATACCTAATAAGAATAAACCTACTGTTAAAATCCAACCTTTTTTCTTTTGTAAAACATATTCAATTCCAATAAAAAGTAAAGGAACTAAAGCGACTACATCTGAATAATGAAACCATAAGAAATATAAAGACCAACCTGAAAAAGCATAAATAACTCCTCCAATAAAAGCTGTTCTATCTTTTAAATGAAAGCATTTCTTGATTAAAATATAAAAGAAAAAACCACCTGTCGCATATTTAATTATTAATAAAAATAATATTCCTTGAAAAATATATTTAAAAGGGAATAATAGTAACAAAAAGAAAAAGGGACTAAAAGAAGAGTAAAATGTAGCCGTTCCCATATAACCTGCCCCAAAAACATTACTAAAGTCATAAAAGTCAAAAGTACCTGTTTTGAAAAAGTTTAATAGTTTAGAATAAGCATTAACATTAAAAGCATATGTTTGTAATTCATAATCTCCACTTAAAGGCAACATAAAATTATTACCTAAAGTTTGAATAGCAAAGAAAACAAAGCTAATAATAAAAATATTAAAATAAACTTGAACATAATGATTACTAGAAATCTTTTTCCAAATCTGTTTTAACTTTTCAAAAATAATCTTTGAGATATTTTTTACTTTATCTTCAAATGTTTTGATAGCTGATGTTTCCATAATTAAGCCTCAATATCTTCTTTTTCAACATACTCAGTTGCTTTTTTTAAAGATTCTAATAACTTTTGTTCGGCTAAAATATCTAACTTAATTTCATTAATCAAATATATCTTCAATTCTTCTAAAGTTGTAATTGCATTAATTTTTTTTATTTGTTTACTTCTTTTAGTAATACTCCTCTTTAATGATTTAGACATAGTTTCAGTGAGGTCAGCCCCATTTTCTAAGTCTTCTTCATTTATAATACTCAAATCTAGTTTTTTCATTTTTCCACCTTTTAGAAAAATATTATACAATTTAATTGTATGGAAATAAAGAAATATAATTTTGGAATACTAGGTTGTGGGCATATTGCTCAAGCCTTTTGTATAGCTTTGAATGGTTTACAAATGCCAATTAAGGCAGTTGCTAGTCGTGAATTAGAGAAGGCTGAATTATTTAAAAAAGAATATAGAGCTGAAAAAGCCTATGGAAGTTATTTAGAAATGCTAGAAGATAAAAATGTTGAAATTGTTTATATTGCTACACCACACGGTTTACATTATGAACATTTAAAACTTTGCATTGCTCATCATAAAAATATCATTTGTGAAAAAGCTTTTACCCTCAATGAAAAACAAGCAAAAGAAATATTAGATTTAGCCAAAAAAGAAAAAGTTTTAGTTATGGAAGCGATGTGGACAAGGTTTTTACCTGCCATTAAATATTTAAAAGATTTCTGTCAAAATAAAATAATAAAAAGTGTTTCAGCTTCTTTTGGTTTTCTAGGCTCTTTAGAAGCAGAAAGTCGTTTATTAAACAAAAGATTAGGGGGAGGAGCAATTTTAGATATAGGTATTTACCCCATAACCATAGCCAATATACTTTTAGGGAAACCACAACAAATATTATGTAAAGCAAAGCTCAGTCAAACGGGTGTTGATATAGAAGATAAAATAGATTTTTTATATGGAAATAATATCAAAGCCCATATATGTTGTTCGTTTTTAAGAACTCTTTCTAATAAAACAACAATAACTTTTTCTGATAATAAAAAAATAATTATACCTCTATTTTGGAAAGCAAATAAAGTAGGGAAA
>JAISJY010000095.1 GCA_031261365.1 Caryophanales bacterium
AGCCAATTTATCAAAAAAAGATGCTGATCATTTTTATCGTTTATGGTATGAACTTTTAGCATACATTAATAACATTTATAAAATATGTCCAACTATGCAAGAATATTTAGAAAATTTAGAAAAAAGCAAAATTGACGACCAACTTCTTTTCCCAATTCGCGAAAAATTATGGAAAAAGCCTTACATTATTATGAATTATTGTGAAGCAAATTCCACATTAAATGAAGAAGATATAAACATATATAAAAGTTGGCTTAAACATCATTTAAAATCTCGATTTATTATTATGGACTTCCAAGAAGAAGGAAGTTTATTTATGCCTTTAAATGAAAATGTGCCTACTTGTATATACCAAGTTCTAGGAATAAATAACGATATCAGGGATTTATTTAAAAATAAAACACTTCCTTTTTATATTGAAACAGTAATACTTCCTTTTAAAGATGTTATCATATACGATACTTACATTAATATTTTTCAAGCCAGTTTCGACGAAAAAACAATTGATATTCTTTATAATCAATATGAAAATCTCCTTATCAACAATATTAAAACAAATCTAAACTAATGAAACTTGTTTTAAAAACAGACATCCCTCTTACTTTTGAACAACTATGTAAAAAATATAAATTATCTGGAGACCTTATATATAGTCTTGTCGGCTTTTCTAAAATTAAAAAATATCAAATAATAAATACTGATATTGAAGTAGAATTGCCCAAAGAAGAAAGTAATATATTACCTATTGATGAACCTTTAAATATAGTTTATGAAGACCCATATTTTCTAGTTTTAAATAAACCAACTAACCTTGTTTGTATTCCAACCATTAATAAAAAAGAAAAGAGTTTAGCTGGAATGGTTATAAACTATTTTAAAAATAATAATATATCTTCAACAGCCCACTTTGTTAGTAGACTAGATAGAAACACTCAAGGACTTTTAATAGTAGCCAAACATCAATACATTCATCATTTGTTTTCTTTAATAAAAATAGAAAAACATTATAAAGCATTAGTAAATGGTTACACCGAAGATAATGGCATTATTGAAACACCTATTCTAAGACTACCTCATCAAAATGAAAGAATAATAGATAGTAAAGGTAAGTATTGTAAAACTATTTATAAAACTATAGAAAGAAAGAATAATACCTCTCTAGTTGATATTCAATTATTAACAGGTAGAACCCACCAAATAAGAGTTCATTTTAAAAGTATTAATCACTGTTTAGTCGGTGATACTTTATATGGTGATACAAAAGGCGAGTTCTTTTTAATAAGCTATAAATTATCTTTTAAACACCCAATAACCAACCAACAATTAGAGTTTGTTTTATAAATTAATCTCCGTTTTTTAACATATAAGTTTGTGATAACAGTTTATATGACCAAGTTGTCTCTAAATTATTTCTAATTACAAATCCTTCAATGTTTGATTTTGAATCTATTGTTGATTTATAATTATTAACAATTTTTAGGTCTTCTTCAATATCACCTGTCAATTTAACATCTAATGTTGGAACTAATAACAAATCCTTATAATCTTTAAAACTTGATAAAGTTGTTAATCTATTTTGTCTAATACCATTAATTAATAAATTAAAGAAAGAAATATATTGCTCACTTTTACCATATTTATTTTTTGTTAAAGCAACTCCCCACAATTCACCTTGTAAAACAATATTATTATTTAATGGACTTTCTTGTAATAATTTTTGTAATATTGGCTTAATATTCAAACTTTCAACTGTTTTAATAAAAATAGTATCATTAACTCCTGAATGCTTTAAATTCAAACCGCGATTTCTTGAACATATTCCAAAATCAAACTTCTTTCCTTTTCTTTTCATCCAAATTGTTATACTAGAACCATCAATTTTTTCAGTTACATAATAATCATTTGTTTCAATTAATTCCTTATATTTTTCAGGTTCATTTTGAACTCTTACTTCATCTGTTTTTCTAATCCAAGTAGGAAAACCAGAACCCGCTTGTTTAAGAAGTCTTTTCTTTTGCCAATCTCTAAACCACTTGAATTTCATAAAGAACTTATAGAAACGACTATGTTTTCTTTTGGTTTCTCTTTCATAAACAACTCTTTCAGCAGGTGGTATATATTTTTCAACATTTAATTCAGCAGTAACATCATCACCTAAATTATGTTTCTTTTTTAAAACATCTAATGGCATTATTAAACCAGATGAAAATTGTCCTCTAAACTTTCTAATTTTAACTCTTCCCTTTGTCTCTTTCATAAACTCAAATGTTTTATTAGTTATATCAACAACTGAATCTATTTCAAAATAAACACACAAATCACCTACTTTAAACTCATCTTTTTTAACCACACATTTCCAACCATCAATTGTTGCCAACAAAATATTATCAGCATTTTCTATTGAACTCAATTCAATAATTTTTCTAATTGTGGCTAATTTTCTTTCTTCACTCATACTGCTTTCCTTTCTAAATAAATATTTTAGTAAGTTATCATATGTCTTATCTTTAATTCTGTGTTCACATATTAGAACCTACCCAAAGTGTAAGGCTATTGTCTTAAAAAAGCAAGTAATAAATTAAGCATTGAGTTTTATAACCTTACATTTAAGTAAGTCTATTGCTCAAATAAAAATTATTAATATAGTTTTCTTCTCCATTTATTCTCTTAAAAATATATAATATTACTTGGGAGCTTGTGAAACAGGCTGAGAAAACTATTGTATTATAGTTGACCGCACTTGATCTAGGTAATGCTAGCGGAAGTATTCTAACCTTTTAGCAATCTAGATTTGGATTGTCTTTTTTTATAAAAGGGGGAAATATGAAAAAGAAAAATCTAAGTTTATATTTTAAGTTTGTTGCCTACATTTCATTATTAGCTGTTATTGTTGGTATTTTATTAGTCTTTAATAATGGATTATCTTTATTAAAAACAGATGTTAGTTTAGCTTGGATTAATTTTCTTATCTTCTTACCATTAGTCATTATAGTTGGAAGTGGTTTAATAATCTTATTCTTTATTGTTTCTAATCACTATGCTGAAGAACAAAAACATTTTACTCTATTAGACATCACTGAAATTGCTAT
Source organism: Caryophanales bacterium (assembly GCA_031261365.1). Taxonomy (GTDB): domain Bacteria; phylum Bacillota_I; class Bacilli_A; order RFN20; family JAISJY01; genus JAISJY01. The sequence goes on from JAISJY010000095.1 coordinate 3,090, forward strand.
TTTAGTCGCGATTGCTATTGTCTTAGATACTTTAGGGCAACTAAAAATACATATTACAGGAGGTTCTATTGGTTTTGCTATGGTACCATTATTTTTAATTGCTTTAAGGCATGATTTCTATAAATCTTTCATTGCTATCGGTATTGTTTTTGGTTTATCAACCTTACTTTTAGATGGGTATGGTTTTAATCCTTTAATGATACTATTTGACTATGTACTCGGTTTTGGTAGTTTAGCTGTATTGTCTTTCTTCAGACCTTTAATATTTAAACAACAAAACAAAGTTATACCTTATGTCTTTATTACTATAGGTATATTAATAGGGGGATTATTAAGATTTATTTTCTCTAGTATTTCTTCAATGTTAGTTTATGAAGCAAGTTTTACTGAAGCCATAATATATCAATCTGCTTATATTCCGCTTTCTATTCTACTATGTTTAATAATAATTAATTTATTACACCCAACAATTATGTTTTTAAATAAGAGATTAAATAATAGAAAAGAAGAAGAATAAACAACAGAACTTCATACTTTTTGTTAAAATATAAGTATGATTAATTATCCAAATAAAATAAAACAAGAAACAAAAAAGACTCCAACTAAATTAAATATCTCTTCTAATAGAGGTATGTTATTAGAAAACATCATTAATATTAGCAATGATTACTATTTAAATAACAATATAGCCGTTATATATAAGAAGCCAACACCTTTAAAAATACTTAAAACTACTAAAGAAAGTCATTATCAAGTAATAGAAAAAGCTATCTTTCTAGCTCCTTCAACTACTGATTATAATGGTATTTATAAAGGAAAGTATCTTGATTTTGATGCTAAAGAAACAAATAGTACCACAAGTTTTCCACTAGGGAATGTTCATATTAATCAAATTGTTCACTTACAAAGAATAGCCGAACACGGTGGCTTTGCCTTTTTAATTATCTTTTTCAAAGCCTATAATGAGATTTATTTAGTAGACCAAAGCCTAATTCAAGAACAAATAAAAAAAGGAATAAAGTCTATTCCCTATTTATTAATTAAACAAACTTGCCCCTTAATAGAACAAGGTTTTTTAATTCAAGCCGATTATTTAAAAGCAGTTGATAAAAAGTATTTTAATCTTCATTAATGTCTGCTTTAACAACAGTTTCTGAAGGAGTAGTTTCAATTTCTTCGCTTTCTTCCTCTTCCTCATCAACTATTTCTTCATTCTCTTCTTCAGCTACAATCGCTACATCACCCGTTTCAGTTTCCACTACTTCACCATATAAATCTGATAAATTAGGTTTAATCTCACTAATAGTATGTCTACTTTTTAAATCCCAAAGAAAAGGACTTTTACTATCTTTTTGATATTGTAAAAAACGACCATCTAAATTAATACTTGAATGAAATTGAGCAATATATAAAGCCTTATTCTCTTCATTTACTTGAACTAAACGGCAAACCTCTGCAAATAAATCTTTAAAACTTAATGGTCCTTTCTTTTTTACTAATACCTCATAGGCAACCTCTATTAGAGGCTTCTTTTCATTTTTCATTACTACATCCTTTCTTTTGGTTCCACACCAATTAACAATAAAGCATCACTAACAATATTTTTTATAAGACGACACAAACCTAACCTAGATGCTGATAACTCTATATTTTCAGGGTCATTTACCTTATTATCAGCATAATAAGAGTGAAATAATTGAGCTAATTTAAGTAAATAATTTACTATTTTATAAGGAGCTAAACTATCAGCCGCCTCTTGAATAGTATCTTTATAATCTAAACAACTTTTAATTAATTCTATTTCTTTTTTATTTATCAATAAATCAAAGTTTTGACTCTCTTTAATATTATCATTTTTATTTAATATTTGACAAATCCGAGCATGAGCATATTGAATATAATAAACAGGATTATCATTTGACTGAGAAGTTGCTAAATTAATATCAAAATCTAAATGACTACTCGCATTCCGCATAACAAAGAAAAAACGAGCCGCATCTACTCCTACTTCGTCAATTAAATCATTAATAGAGATAGCATTACCTGTCCTCTTTGACATCTTTAATTCTTGACCATCTTTAATTAATCGGACCATTTGAACTATTTCAATATGTAATTTGTCTTTTTTTCCTGTTAAAGCCTGAATAGCCGCTTTCATTCTATTAATATAACCATGATGGTCAGCTCCCAATAAATCTATTAAATAATCATAACCCCTTGATAACTTTTGAATATGATAAGCAATATCTGGAGTTAAATAAGTATAATTTCCATCTGATTTAATAACAACTCTATCTTTATCATCTCCAAAAACTGTTGTCTTAAAGAAAGTTGCTCCCTCATTTTCATATAATAAACCTAACTTATCTAATCTTTTCAAGGCTTCTTCAGGGTAACCCTCATCTCTTATCTTTACTTCAGAAGAAAAAACATCAAAACTAACTCTATATCTTTGTAAAACTTCATTTATCTTTATTAACTCTTTTTCTTTGGCATATAATTTAAAGAACTGCAAAGTTTCCTCAGTATCATCTCCAAGATATTTGTTGCCCACTTCATTATTTAATTGTTGAGCAATTTCTTTAATATCATCCCCATGATACCCATCTTCCAACATTAAATAAGTAGGATTATAGATTTGATTATACCGAGCCTTTAAAGATAAAGCTAAGTTGTTCATTTGATTTCCAGCATCATTAACATAATACTCTCTAGTTACTTGATAACCAACTTTACTTAATAAACGACAAATAGAATCACCTAAAGCCGCTTGTCTAGCATGTCCTAAATGTAAATCACCTGTTGGATTAGCTGAAACAAATTCAACATTGTATTTTTTATTTAAAGGAGGAAAAGAAAAATCTAATTCCTTTAATTGTTCGGAATAAACATCTTGCTTTAAAAAGAAATTAATAAAACCTGGTGCTTTAACTTCTATGAGCTTAATGCTCTTATCATAAAGTTGTTTTCCTATTTCATTAGCAATACTTAAACTGTCTCTATTTAACTTTTTTGCCAACTGTAAAGCAATAGTTGAAGACAAATCACCATTCTCTTTTAATCTTGGAACTTGCAAAGTGAAATTCAAATTATCTATTCCGTATAATTCCTTAATAGTTTTTGCTAATAATTCTTCTATTTTATTCAATTTAGACCACCTTAACTTATAAAAAATAATCCTATATATAATACATTAAATTATTGATTTGTAAACATAAAAAAACATATAAATTTATATGGGTGCACAGAAAGCCCAACTTTTTTAATTTTCAATAGCAAGTTTTAACAGTCTGTCAAAGAGACTTTCATGTAATTTTCTTCTATTAAATCTATAACAAAACTCATTTAAAAAT
>JAISJY010000195.1 GCA_031261365.1 Caryophanales bacterium
ATCATTATTTTCTACTACTAAATCAACTCCATCCCTTATCATATGCCTAACAATAAAGGTTTGTAATTTTCTTTCAATTATACGATTAGTTAAAGTTAAAACTAGTTTATTATTAAAAGAGATACAAGCTCCATTGGCTGGGCAAGTCGCGGAAACAGGAATCACAAATTCAAATCTATCAATGTAATCTTTAAACTCATCAGGTACTTCAATTCTACCTAAATTAGATAAAGAAATCGTGGAAACATTACTAGAAACCAACTTATAAACAGCTTTTGCTACAGGTTTCTTTAAGAATAAAGGACATAATCTAATAAAAGGATTTTTCTCAAAGTTCATATTTTGAGCTAACCTTGCTTCTATTTTTTCTCTGGTTAATTCTTGTTCAAATTGTTGTTTTAAATGTTTAATAACATCTACAAAAGTAACATCTCCTGAAAAGTCTTGAGTTGTTCTAATAAAAAGAGCAAAGTTTCTTAAAGTTTGACTATTAAAAAATCTCCGAATATTGACCGGTAAAAATAACCTTATTGGTCTTTTATCAAGCCGAGCATCCTTTTTCCAAAACTCTTCATAAACTCCATAAACTATTAAAGCCGCGATATATTGTCCAATAGTTGCTCCATATTTTTGGGCTGCTATTTTAACTGTACTTTCATCACAAACTAAATATATTGCCCCCATAAAATAACTCTTATAAGTAAAACCTTTAATAATATAGGCTTTAGTGTCAGCAGGATATTTCTTGATATTTTTATTATAATTAAAAACAAAAGCATCTTGAGTTTCATCATATAATTCTTCTACTTCTTCTGTTAAAATACAGTCATGATTTTTAAAGACTACCCCTTTTAATAATAAATAATGATAAATAACAGCTTTGAATAATTCTAAACCACCTGTTCCATCACTTACAGCATGGTAAAACTCCATACTTATTCTTCTACCATAATAGCATAACTTAAATAAATAGTCATTTTGCTCTTTGGTTCTTTTAGCTTGACAAAGATAAGGAGATTCTTTAAATAAGACAGGAGGTAAATCATTATGTTCTAAATAATACCAAAAAAAGCCTTGTTTTATTTTAACTTTAAAAGAAGGAAATATTGTTAAAGCCGTGTTTAAAGCTTTTAATAATAAATCTAAATCAACATCTTCTTTAAAAACACAAGCCAAACGGAAAGAAGAGGTATCAAACTTTGATTTAACCATTGGGAATATTTTACCTGCATTATCAAGCCTATACCAATTTTGCTTCATTTATTATCTTTCTGAAATATTCATAAATTTCTAAACAATTAGTTAATTCAGGATGAAATGATAATCCTAAAATGTTTCCTTGTTGAACTGCTACAATATTACCTTCTAATTCTAATAATATTATTGTATTATTATACACTTTACTAATTATCGGTGCTCTAATAAATTCTAATTCTAGATAATTTTCACTTATTTTAGGTATTTTTGCAGTTTTAATGAAACTATTACTCTGTCTTCCATAAGCATTTCTTTTAACTTTAATATCTAATAAAGCTAAATATGGTTCTTCTCCTTCTATTTCTTTGGCTAATAATATTAAACCAGCACAAGTTGCTAAAGTAGGTAAACCTTTTTCTATCTTTTTTATTAAAGCATTTTTTAAAGGTAGAGAAATTAATTTTTTAATAGTAGTAGATTCTCCTCCACCTAAAACTAATCCTTCTATATCTTTTAAATCTTTAACTTCTTTAATTAAAACAGTTTCAAAACCTAATCTAATTAGTATTTCTTGATGTTCAAAATAGCCACCTTGTAAAGCTAAAATACCTATCTTCATTTGCCTCTTTTAGCAAGTAGTTCCTCATTTGGAATTGTTTTAATATCTAACCCTTTCATAGCTTGTCCCAAACCTTCTGAAATTAAAGCTAATTTAGCACTATTTTGATAATTATTAACTGCTTCCACAATTGCTTTAGCCATTAATAAGGGGTTACTTGATTTAAAAATACCACTACCAACAAAGACACCTTCACTACCTAATAACATCATTAAAGCGGCATCGGCTGGGGTTGCAATACCACCTGCTGCAAAATTAACTACAGGTAACTTTTGTTCTTCTTTTACTTTGATAACTAACTCTAAAGGAACTTTAACACTTTCAGCATAAGCTTTTAAGTTATAATCATTCATCTTTAATAAATCACTTATTTCTTTTTTTATTTTTCTTTGATGTCTAACGGCTTCAACAATATTACCTGTCCCAGCTTCACCTTTAGTCCTTATCATACTTGCCCCTTCATTAATTCTTCTTAATGCTTCACTTAAATCTCTAGCTCCACAAACAAAAGGAACTTTATAATCTTTTTTATTAATATGAAAGTCTTCATCAGCTGGAGTTAAGACTTCAGATTCATCAATAAAATCTATGTCTAAGGCTTGTAAGATGTTTGCTTCTGCTAGATGTCCAATTCTTACTTTAGCCATGACAGGAATGCTAACAGCTTTTTGTATTTCTTTAATCATTTGAGGATCACTCATTCTGGCTACTCCTCCTTCTTTTCTAATATCAGAAGGTACTCTTTCTAAAGCCATCACAGCTACGGCTCCAGCTTCTTGAGCTATTTTAGCTTCAGAAACATTTGTAACATCCATAATAACTCCATTTTTTAACATAATGGCTAAATCTTTATTTATCTTTTCTCTATTCATTTATTGCCTCCATAAATAATTTACTAACAATTTGAGGATTTGCTTTTCCTTTACTTTTCTTCATACTTTGCCCAACTAAAAATGCTAAAATGTTTGTTTTACCAGCTTT
>JAISJY010000154.1 GCA_031261365.1 Caryophanales bacterium
AAGATATGATATTGTTAAAGACCACATGGTTTCTGACCAAATTGATAGAGTTAATATTTCAACTACATTTAATTGGAGAAACTTTGATATAGAATGTACCATAGATTTAAAAGTAAAAGAAGATGTTGATGATGATATAAATAGAAAGAATAAAGAATTATTAGAAAGACTATTATTAATTAGAAAATATGCTCAAGGTTTTATGAATTCAATTCTTTATAAAGAAGTTAGAGCAAAAGCTAATTTTATTACTCCACCTATTTTAAAAACAAATATTATTCTAAAGAATACTGACTACAATATGTGTTATAGATTATGGTTATTTTTAGATAGTTACAGACAATTAGGTTTTGATATAAATGTGGTTGAAAAGAACCTAGATTTAGACCCTGAATACATTGATAAACTTTATGATTTGGTCATATTTAACTATTCTGCTGTTGTTTCTAATCAAGAAGATAGAGCCCAAGATTACCATTTACAACCTTATAAGTTTAAAGCAATTAAACAACCTAAAATAGTTGAAAATCTAATTAATGAAAATATAGCTGCTGGTAATGAAAAAGTTGAGGAAGCTTCAGCTAATGAATATTTCTACCAAAGAACTAAAACTCAAATGGGGAAAAAATATGAAGAATTAATAAGCAGTGGTAAGGGCTATAATCAGTCTTTAGGAACAATCTTTAAACAAATGCAAGGTATTTCTAATTCTGTTTATAAAGATTTATTTGAAAAGTTATCAGAACAACTAATAAAAGAAACAGCTAAGGAAGAAAAGAAAAAGGCTGAAACATTAGTAGCAAAATTAGCGGATGAAAAGAAAAAAGCCGAACAAGAATTAGAAGGATTAGGAGAACAAACTAGAAAAGCTGAAGCTGAGTTTGAAGACGAGATAAATGTTAAAGAGCAAAAGAAAATAACGGAAAAAATGAAGTTAATAGAAGATGAAAAAAGTTTAGTTAGAGATAGAATTAAGAAAATAGAAGAAGAATTTGTTAAAGCCGAAGAAGAACAAGCTAAACACAAAGATGAAAAAAAGAATTTAGAATTTGAAATAACAAGAAGAAAAAAGACAGTTTTAAATACTATTACTTTCTTAAAAGAAAGAGATTTAAGGAATAGTAAAGCCGAGTTAGAAAGATTAAATAAAAAACTAGAAAAAATGAAAGTTGAAGAAGCCGAGTTTAAGTTAAAATTAAAGGCTGAAAAGAAATTAGCTCTAGCTCAAGCTCGTTTAGATAAGAAAAAGAAAGACTATACTCCAGAAGAAATAGAGTTTAACAGAAGACAAAGAGAAGACAGAAAGAGAAAGAGAGAACAAGCTAAGATTAAAAAAGAAGTAAGTTTGCAACGGAAACAAGAATTAGTAGCAGCTGAACAAAGACTTATTTCTCAAGAATTAGCCATATTTGCTACCGACGAAGATATAGATAGCAAGATAAAATAAAATGAAAGAAGTTAAAAAGAAGAATAAAAGACTAAACGCATTGTTTTATACCGTGATTGGATTAATAGTTAGTGCAACTGTTTTTGTCATATTAAGTGCGATTATTTCAGTAAGTCAAAATGGTATTCCTTCTTTGTTGGGACATACTTATTTAGTAGTGCAAAGTGAATCTATGCTACCAGAATATCAAGTTCATGATTTAGTTATAAATAAAAAAGTTCCTTTTAATTCTTTAAAAGAAGGCGATGATATTACTTTTAAGTGTGAAGATAAATCACAAATAATATTTGGAGAACCAATAACCCATCGTATTTGGGAAATAAATGGAACAGAAATAGTAACTTATGGCATTAATAATAAAAATATTGATGGAGAATATATATTAGATAGTTTTCCGGTTACTATTAAAAACTATATTGGCAAAGTAATTGGAACTAATAAAATTATTGGACAAATTGCTTCGGTTTTTACAGGTAACAGTAGTTTTGTTTTAGTAATAGTCGGAGTTGGTTTCTTTGCTTTTATAGTAATGTCACAAACTAAAAATATCTTACAAATAAAAAGAGAAGAAAAGAAAGAAAAAGACCGAGCTTTAATAATGGAAGAATTAAGGCAAGAGGTATTATTATCAAGAGAGTTTGAAAAGATACAGGAAGAGGAAGAAGAACTTGCTCAAAAAAAACTTAAATGAAAAAGAAAATATTTATTTTATTTGTTCTTAGTGTAGTTATTTTATCAAGTGTTGGAGTATTCTTTTTATTATGGCATTCTATAACTATTAATTTATTTGATAAGAATCAACACTTAATTGAAGTCAGAAAACAAAAGATACTTGGCAATGATTTTGAAATAACATTAAGCAAAGACCCCATAGGTTATTCGTTTTTATACTTTGAAGATGATAATACTTCAAGAACTTTTAAAGGTTCATTTAAAAATAATTCTACAATAAAAGCTTATTTTGACTATCAAAGATTAGAAATGCCTATTATTAGTTTGTATACGGAGGAAGATGAAGAAATATTAAGCAATGAAGATTATACTAAAACAAGTGTTAATGTTTTAAATTGCCCTGAAGAAAATGTTTTAAATAATGTAAAAGCAGGTATTAGACTTAGAGGTAATTCAACTAAAGGTGCTCCTAAACATCCATATCGCTTAAAGTTTGATAAAAAAGAAAATCTTTTAGGA
>JAISJY010000159.1 GCA_031261365.1 Caryophanales bacterium
GGAGATTATACTTGTGATGAAAGAATGGGTGGAGAAAAAGCTTTACTTAATTTAGTTAATGAAGCCCATAAATTAGGTGTCAAAGTAATGGCAATGTATGGTATTAACATTGTGAATAATACTTTAACTGATTTCAATAAATGGGGAAAACCGAGTTTATTAAAGTCAACAAGTGGAGCTATTTTTGATTATGGTTCAGTTGATTGGGACAGTTCTAGACATTATGACCACCATAGTAATTCTCAATGTAACATTGGGTCTAAAAGATACCGAGATTATTTATTTAAACAAATTAAAGAGGCTTCTTTAAAATATGATTTTGATGGAGCTTTCTTAGATATTGCTGCTTATTATAATAATTCCCCTGATTATTCAGTCTTTAAGGGAGTTAAAAAACTTTGTCAAGATTTATTAGAAATAAAACCGAACTTCTTAATTAGTGGTGAGGGTTGTTATGATGGACTTATCTCTTGTATGCCTTTGTTTCAATCTGGACACACCGAGGGGGTAATGCATTATCATGATTTTCCTTATGATAAATTATTTACTCCTTATGCTAGAGAGTTTGCTCATTTATGTTTAGGTGATTTTACTACTCATTCTACAGGTGTTCATGAATTAGGCTTTAATCCGATAACCAAAGTGCCTTTAAGAAAAGGAATTATTCCGACTATTTCTTTATTAAATGAGACTGTTTTAAAAAATATTGAAGATATAAAAGAAGTCATAAAAGATAGTTTGGAATACTTAAAGTTGCAATGACTAAAAAACAAAAAAAGGAAACATTTTATGGTTGGTTATTTGTCAGCCCACAATTAATAGGCTTAATTGCTTTTGTTATTTTTCCTTTATTGTTTTCTTTTTATTTAATGTTTGCTCAATGGAACTTTATTGATGCTCCTGTTTTTGTCGGTCTTGATAATTTTAAGTTTATTTTTAGAGATACTGTTTTTAAAAAGTCTATTTTAAATACTTTTATTTACTTAATAACTATTGTTCCATTAACTGTTTTAACAAGTTTAAGTTTAGCTATTTTAACTAACCGAAAAATGAAGTTCTTAAAGTTTTATAGAGCTGCTTTTTTCTTACCAATGGTAACTTCCACAGTGGCTATTGCCATGGTTTGGTTTTTTATTTATGAGCCAAACGGGGGTATTATTAATTCTTTGTTATTTTCTTTAGGTATGAATGACCCACCTGGTTGGTTAATTGATACTAAGTTTGCTAGAATTGCTATTGTTATTGTTATTGTTTGGTTAAAAATGGGTTACTACTATATTATTTTTGATGCAGGTTTAAAAGATATTCCCAAAGAGTTATATGAAGCGGCTGAAATAGATGGAGCTAGTCCTTTACAAAGAATATTTAAAATAACTATTCCCTTATTAAGTAGTGTTGCTTTCTTTATTGTTGTTATGTTATTTATTGATATTTTTAATATTTTTAATGAAGTTTATATAATGACAGGTGGTGGTCCAGATTATTCAACTTATACTTTATCTATGTATATTCATTTTCAAGCATTTAGTGAGTTTGATATGGGAAGAGCAAGTGTTGCTTCTTGGGTTTTATTTGCTTTAGTTGGAACTGTAACTGCGATTCAATTTTTTGTTAAAAGAAGGATGAAAGTAGAATGAGAAAAGAACCTTTAATTAAAAGAATTATTATTTCTTTTGTGGTTATGGCTTTTGCCTTATTATCTTTATTTCCTTTTTATTGGATGATTGTTAATTCTTTTAAATTACCTAACGATATCTTTAAACAACCTGTTGATATTATTCCTATTAGAGTAACTTTTGAATCTTATTTAGCCATCTTTACTAAAAATAATGGGGAATTATGGAGAGCTTTTTCTAATTCTTTAATAATATCTTTATCATTTACAATTGGTACTGTTTTTACTTCTTCATTAGCAGCTTATGCTTTTTCAAAAATAAAGTTCAAAGGTAGAAATGGTTTATATTTTTGTTTTATTGCAACTTTACTTATACCCGGTCAAGTAACTTTGCTACCTTTATATGCTGTCTTTGCTAAAATAGGTTGGACAGATACTGTTTTACCTTTAATAATTCCGGGTATTTTAATAAATACTTATGGTGTTTTTATGTTAAGACAATTTATGGTTTCGGTTCCTAATGAATTACTTGAAGCTGCTGAAATGGATGGTTGTGGTTATTTTAGAAAGTTCTTTAATATTATGTTACCTTTATGTGTTCCTGCTTTAATAACTTTAGCTTTATTTTCTTTTATCGGTTCTTGGAATAATTATTTTGGACAATTAATTTATCTAAATCCTAACAAGACTCCAACTATTGCTTTATTTATTGCTGGGTTAAAAGAACAACATGCCAATGGTAGTCAATGGGGACAAATAATGGCTGCCACGACAATTTCAATTATTCCAATTTCTATAGTTTATTTAGCATCTCAAAAATACTTTGTTCAAGGAATTGCCACAACAGGCATAAAATAGGAGGAATATGAAAAAAATATTTTTAGTTGGTTTAGTTTCTGTTTTATTAAGTTTAACAAGTTGTCAGGGTAATGGAGTTTCCCATGATGAAAAAGGCAATGTTGTTGTTACAATGTCTTTAATGAACTCTCCTAATGAAAATCCTGGTTGGTTGGCAGCTATTGAAGCCGCGAATGAATTATTAGAAGAAGATAAAATTAGGATAGAACCTGAAATTATTATGACTGATGAATGGGATAAATATTATACTAAAATAGCAAGTAATATGGCTGGTGGAGTAGGAGGTTCAATTGGTAGAATTGCTGAATCTCATATTCCTTTAATGATTAAAAGAAATCAATTACAAGACTTAACTTCTATTTATGAGGGATTACCAAAAGATGACTACATATTGGGAGCATTTGAAGGAGTTGCTAAAAATAATAATAAATATTTTGCTATGCCGACAGGTATTCAACATATGGTTCTTTATTATAATAAAAACATTTTAGATGCTAAAAATGTTAGTTACCCAAGTCAAGATTGGCATAATCCGATTACCTTAAATCAATTAGCTGAGAAGGCTTTGGCTTTATCAAGTGGAAGCCGACCAAGTAGAAAGTTTGGTTTAAGTGCTGGACCTTTCTTAGCCTATGGTGGCATGTATGCTAAATCATTTGGTTCTGATTATATCTTTACTAATAGTGGGCAATCTGCTTTAAATCAACAAGGCTATTATGATACTTATTCTTGGTTTAATAAGATAATTTTACAAGACCAATCCGCTCCTAAAGCTAGTGATACGGCAATTGTAACAGCTATGGACCAATTTCAAAGTGGCAATGTGGCAATGATAATAGATGGAGCTTGGTGGTTAAATGATATGATGAACCCTAAACTTGTTACTTTTCCGGTTGGAATAGCTGCTATTCCCACAGGTATTCAAGGGAGTAGTTCTTTTTCAACACAGTTCACCGATGGTTTCTTTGCTGTCAGAAACTCTTCTACTCCAAATGAAGATAAAAAGGCTATTAAAGCTTTAATGTCTAAAGAAGCTATTATGGCTTTGGCAAGTAAAGGAGTAGGAGGTATTCCGGTTCATAAAGAAGCTATTGAAATCTTTAAAGAAACTTTAACTAGTAATTTTAGTGAGGGAGATGTTAATTGTTTTATTAACGGTTTATCAAACGGTTTGCCTTTACCATATACTACTTTTTATAATTCGGTTGACCAAAATATAAATCAAAAAATGTCAGTTTGGTTAAATGGAGATATGACTAGTAATGCTTTTGTAGATTTTATGCACTTAACTTTGAGTGAGGCAATTGAGAATAATTAGTATGAAAAAAGTAATTTTAAT
>JAISJY010000175.1 GCA_031261365.1 Caryophanales bacterium
TGGTTTTTGTTTAATAGTTAGTATTGTGAAAAAATCATATAATAAAATGTCCCAACTTTATAAAATATAATTTCTAGTTTTTTATAATTAAGAGTAGGCGAGAAGTGGACGAGAAGTGGGCGAGAATGTGGCGAGAATATTTTATGTTTTTAAAACCGTTAATAGTTTTTAATGTTTTTTTACAGTCGCATTTACAGTCGCATTTACAGTCGCATTTATAGTCGCATTTATAGTCGCATTTATCATTAACTAATAATAATCCAGCAGACATCAACTCTATTTCCTTGAGTTATTTTTACACCGCCATTTACACCGCCATTTATTTATTTTACAGGCTCGTTTTCAGGCTCGTTTTCAGGCTCGTTTACATTTATTTAATTTCTTTTTTATTATCTCTTTAACTTAAAAAGCCCAATTTTACTTGAGCTCTATCTCTTTTAATAATTACTATAATCTTCTTCAACTTCTTGTTCTACTTCAACCTCATAATCATTCCGATGATAATCAATATTTACATAACCTGCATAACCTGTTCCTGCTGGTATTAATTTACCAACAATAACATTCTCTTTTAAACCATGTAAGAAATCAGATTTACCTCTAACAGTTGCATCTGTTAATACTCTGGTTGTTTCTTGGAAAGATGCTGCTGATAAGAAAGAGTTTGTTGCTAAACTAGCTTTAGTAATACCAAGAATAACTTGTTGGAACTTAATAGTTGCAGAATCATCTCCATCTGCCTCTAATAATATCTTAGCATTATGTTCTTCAACATCTTGAATATCTGCTCTCTCTTTAATAATAAAGTCACTAGCACCTGGCTTAACAATAACACATTTACTTAACATTTGACGAATGATAACTTCAATATGTTTATCACTAATTTCAATATTTTGAGCGGCATAAACCTTTTGAACTTCTTTTAATATGTAATCACTAGTTATAGCTGCATTCGTTGCTGCTAAAAGTATCTTTAAGTTTTTAACACCGTCTGTTAAAGAATCACCAGCTTTTAAAACATCGCCTTCTTTAACAATTATTCTTCTGTCATAAGGTATTTGATAATCCATTGGGTCTCTATCATCTTTACTTTCTTTCTTTGTCTTCTTTATTTCAATTGGATTAATATCTCTCTTTAACCAAACAACACGAGCATTTTGATTAATATCAATTCTCTCTACTCTACCATCAAAGTCTGCAATAACTGCTTCACCCTTTGGTGTTCTAACATCAAATAATTCATTAACTCTTGGTAAACCTTGAGTAATATCTAAATCAGTTGCCACACCACCTGTATGGAAAGTTCTCATTGTTAATTGAGTACCAGGTTCTCCAATAGACTGAGCCGCGATAACACCAACAGCTTCTCCTAATTGTATTTCTTCAGCAGTTGCTAAACTTCTACCATAACACTTCCGACATACTCCATTATGAGCTTTACAAGATAGTAAACTTCTAATTAAAACTTCTTTTAAACCACTAGCCTCTATTTCATTAGCTTCCTCATCACTAATTAAATGATCACCAGGAACTAAAACTACGCCTGTTGGTGAAACAATTTCACTAATAGTATATCTACCTTTTAATCTATTAGCTAAAGATTCAACAACCTTTTCTTTACCAGAAGCATCTGCTGTTACAAAAGCACTCACCAAAGTTCCTTCTGCTAAAATATTATGGTCAGTCCAACAGTCATTTTCTCTAACAATAACATCTTGAGAAACATCAACTAATCTTCTTGTTAAATAACCAGATTCTGCAGTCTTCAAAGCTGTATCAGCTCCACCTTTTCTAGCACCGTGTGTAGAAATAAAGAACTCACTAACCGTTAAACCATCTCTAAATGATGATTTAATAGGTATTTCAATACTTTCCCCGTTTGGCTTTGCCATAACCCCTCTCATACCACTTAATTGGAAGAAGTTACTTGTACTACCTCTAGCTCCAGAAGTTGACATCATATATAAAGGATTTCTTGGTTCTTTCTTCATTTGATTTGGCAATAATTCTTTTTCAATATCATCACCAATCTTTCTCCACTCTGCTACAACTTTAGCTGTTTTATCAGAGGCTAAAATCTGTCCATCTAAATAAGCTTCTTCATATTTCTCGACTTTTTCTTCAATATTTTTAATCAAAGAAGCTTTATCTTTTAAGACAGGAATATCTGCTAAAGAAACCGTGAAGCCACCTTGAGTTGCATATAAGAAACCTTGGTCTTTAATAGCATCCAAAATAACAGAAGTACCCGTTGATTTAAAGTCTCTAAAGATAACTTTAATAATTTTACTTAAATCTTTTTTAGCAAAAGGAGCAACAGGTTCTTTATCACTAAACCAATTCTTACTTCCTGTTTCAGCATAATGTTTATTTAAGTCTTGATAAGAGACATAATACTCATTAGGGGTAGGTCTATTTAAATCTTTAGTATCATTTAAGAAATATATCTCTTTTTCTTCATCTAAATAAGGAAATCCTTTATCAAATGCTAAATTAAAGATAACTTTACCAACAGAAGTTGCTAAAAACTTTTCTTTTTGTTCTACCGTTGCATATCTTCTTTCTAAAGCTGTAACCTTAATTAAAACTCTATTATGCAAATGAACTTTTCTATTTTCAACAGCCAATAATAAATCTTCAACACTCTTAAATATTTTACCTTCACTTAAAGCATACAATTCATTTTCTTCTGCTCCATGAATATTGCCATCTTTTCTATTAGTATCTGCTATCTCTTTAAACTTCTCTGAAGTGTTTTCTAAAGTTAAATAATAATTACCTAAAACCATATCTTGTGAAGGCGTAACAATTGGATTTCCATCACTTGGCTTTAAAATAGCATTACTACCCAACATTAAAGTTCTAGCCTCAGCACAAGCCGCATTACTTAAAGGAATATGAACTGCCATTTGGTCTCCATCAAAGTCAGCATTAAAAGCTGAACAAACTAAAGGATGTAATCTAATAGCCATACCTTCAACTAAAATAGGTTCAAAAGCTTGAATACCTAACCTATGTAAAGTAGGAGCTCTATTTAATAAAACAGGTCTCTCTTTAATAACTTGGTCTAATATCTCTAAAACTCGAGCCTCTCTTCTACTAATTAATTCATTAGCCGCTGTCAAAGATATATGTGACTGTCTATCTTTAGTTTCATTTTCTTTACATATTTCATGAATAATAAAAGGTTTAAATAATTCTAAAGCCATTTCTCTTGGTAAACCACATTGATACATCTTTAAAGTAGGACCAACGGCAATAACAGACCGACCAGAATAATCAACTCTCTTTCCTAATAAGTTTTGTCTAAAACGACCTTGCTTACCTTTTAAATTATCAGATAATGATTTCAAAGCTCTACCTGATAAATTAGTAACTGCTCTTCCTTGTTTACCATTATTAAACAAAGCATCAACCGCATCTTGTAATATTCTCTTTTCATTAACTAAAATAAGTTGAGGTGCTCTCTGTTCTTTTAATTCTTTTAATCTGTTATTTCTAGTGATAACTCTTCTATATAAATCATTTAAATCACTAGCCGCAAATCTACCACCATCCAAAGGAAGCATCGGTCTTAAATTAGCTGGAATAACAGGAACAACATCTAAAACCATCCACTCAGGTCTATTAACTAATTTACCATTAGCATCAACTTTTCTAAAAGTTTCAATTAATTGTAATCTTCTATATAACTTAATCTTTCTCGCATCTTTTTCATTTGCAATAGTATCTATTTCAGCTAAAACATTTTCTCTTTCTTTTTCTAAATCTAAACCTTTTAATAATTCTTTAATAGCTTCAGAACCTATGCCAAACTCAGCATCAGTATACTTTTGAATAAACTTAGCATATCTATCAAACTCAAAAGGTTCATTCTTATCACTAATTCTCGCTAAATAGTCTTGGGCAATATTATAATCAGTTGTTCCCTCACTTAACTCGGCAATAATGTTTTGATAAACTTGAATAAACTTATTTCTAGTCTTCTCATTAACCTTGGTGTCTTTAAAGAAAACTTCTCTCTCTTCAAAAATAGGATTAGTATCTCTATCAGCCGTTAAAACTATATTAGACTGAAAATGAATAACATCCTCTAAGTCTTTTGGTTTAATTCCTAAAATAGTTGCAATTCTACTAGGAATACCTTTAACATACCAAATATGACAAACCGGACTTTGTAAAGCAATATGTCCCATTCTTTGTCTTCTAACAGAAGCAACAGTTACTTCAACTTGACATTGGTCACATTTAGCAACATGGGCTTTACCTCTTTTATACTTACCACATTCACATTCATAATCTCTAATTGGTCCAAAAATCCTTTGACAAAACAAACCACCTTTAACAGGCTTACCTGTTCTGTAGTTAATTGTTTCAGCATTCTCCACTTCTCCTTTAGACCAAGACCTGATTTTCTCAGGAGATGCCAATTTTACTTGAATGGATTCTATCTTATTAATATTAAATTTTTCTATCATACATACTCCTTCTAAGCATTTTCTTCACTAAAATCATTGCTCATATGACTTTTAGCTTCTTCTATTTGCTCTTCTTCATAAGGATTATCGGTTGGATTTCTCCTCGCCTTCCGCTTTTCTTTCTCTCCTTCAAGAATTAACAAATCAATCTTATCACTTAATTCATTACCCTCTTTATCAAAGATTTCCATATCAATAGCTAAAGCTTGTAATTCTTTTTGTAAAACTCTAAATGATTCTGGAATACTTGGAGTCGGAATAGTTGTACCTGCAATAATAGCCGCATAACATAACTTTCTACCTATCATATCATCAGATTTTATGGTTAAGACTTCTTGTAAAATGTTAGCAGCTCCATAAGCTTCTAAAGCCCAAACTTCCATTTCTCCAAATCTTTGACCACCTAATTGAGCTTTACCACCTAAAGGTTGTTGAGTAACTAAGGAATAAGAACCAGTGGCTCTAGCATGTAATTTATCGCCGACCATGTGGGCTAACTTAATCATATACATTGTTCCAACTGTTATCTTATTATCAAAAGCTTCACCTGTAATACCATCAAATAAGACAGTCTTACCATCTCTTGGTAATTTAGCATCATCTAATATCTTATTAAACTCATCTTCATTAATTCCATCAAAAACAGGAGTTCTAACTAATAAGCCCAATTTCCGAGCCGCATAACCTAAATGCAATTCAAAGATTTGTCCAATGTTCATTCTAGAAGGGACACCTAAAGGATTTAAAACAATATCAACAGGAGTTCCATCTGGTAAAAATGGCATATCTTCTTCTGGTAATATTTTAGAAATAACACCTTTATTACCGTGTCTTCCTGACATCTTATCACCTTCAGTTATCTTTCTCTTTTGAGCAATATAAACTCTAACAGTTTCATTTTCTTCTGACTTTAATTTATCTCCACCTTCTCTAGTATAATGGTCAACTCTGACAACAATACCATCTCCACCATGAGGAACCTTTAAAGAAGAATTAATTCCTTTAGATTTATCAGGTGAAAAAATACTTTGTAATAATTTATTAAAATTAGCATTATCAGCATCAGCCTTAGGGGTTGTCTTACCAACTAAAATATCTCCCTCTTTAACTTCACTACCAACTCCCACAATACCACCTTCATCTAAATGTCTCTTGTGTTCTTTCGTAACACCTGTTAAATCAGCCGTAAACTTTTCTTTACCTTGCTTTGTTGTTCGGCAAACACAATCATATTTCTCAATATGAATAGAAGTAAAGGTATCATTTTTAACTAATCTTTCAGACATGATAATAGCATCTTCGTAGTTATAACCTCTCCAAGTCATGAAGGCAACAGTAACATTTTGACCTAAAGCCATTTCACCTTCATCAGTTGTTGGACCATTCGCAATTATTTGACCTTCTTTAACTCTATCTCCTGCTTTAACAACAGCCACTTGATTAACACAAGTTCCAGAATTACTTCTTTCAAACTTTAATAATTCGTATGCCTCAACTAATTTATCTTCAAACTCATTATCATAGGCAATAACTATCATCGTAGAATCTTGGAAAGTAACAGTTCCATCAGCTTTAGCAAAGATATTAGTACCAGAATATTGAGCTACATATTTCTCCATACCTGTTCCAATAATTGGACGAGTTGGATGAACCACCGGAACTGCTTGCCGTTGCATGTTAGCTCCCATTAAAGCTCTATTAGCATCATCATGTTCCAAGAAAGGAATACAAGAAGTAGCCACGGAGAATATTTGTTTTGGGGAAACATCAAAATAATCAACATCATTAACTTTAGCTAAAATAGTTTCTCCTGCTTTTCTCGCAACAACTTCTTCTTCATCTAAGACATTTTCACCTCGAGCATTTTTATGAGTTTTAACATTGGCTTGAGCAATAACATAATCATTTTCCTTTTGAGCATCTAAATACTCAACCTCTTCTGTAAT
>JAISJY010000018.1 GCA_031261365.1 Caryophanales bacterium
CATTCAAAAGATGGTAATAAAATTGAAAGACAAATTAAGAGATTAATAAAAGACACCAACAAACAAAATATCATAATAGACTATGATTTTATATTAAAAAGTTGTTTGTTTTTATTGGAAGATCAACAAATACAAATTAAGATAAATAATATAAAAAGTGAACTATTAGATAATATAAATAAACATTGGGAAGATATAGCAAAAGCATTGAGAGCCATGTCAAATTGTGTGTCCAATTTGGGATTTTCTAAAAACAATATTACTTCAGATAACGCACTTATACCTATAGCGTATATGTATTACAAAAAAAAGAAAGCAGATGATGAAATTGTTAAAGAATATTTATTCCGAGCATTCTTAAAAAGAGTTTTTGGAGGAGCTTCTGATACTACATTAACACAAGTGCGCACATTAATGAAAAGTAAGGGCGGGGAGATCAAAATACTTTTAAGCGATGAAAAGTTTCAAATAAATAAAGAATTTGATATACCGAGAATATTAAAATATCCAAAATCAAAATACACTTTTTTATCTTTGATGATTTTATATGATAAGGATTTTGATTATGGCAACTTACCTGATCTTGAACAAGACCACATGCATCCTAAAAGTTTTTTTGGAAATATAGAAAAGTTTAAACAAATTATAATAAAAGAAGGGTTTCAGGATAAAAATTTAGAAGAAGTATGTCATTTTTGGAATGAGGAATATAATTGCAATACACTGTCTAATTTAAGAATAGTAAAAAAACTCCGCAATCGTGGAAAATCAGATAAACCATTAAGTGAATGTAAAGAAGTGAAAAATGCAATGACAAAAAATTATTTGGCAGAAAATACATCTTTAGAATTAGGAAAATATCGTGAATTCTTTGAAACTCGCCAAGAAAGGATAAAAGCAAAATTGAAAAAATACTTTGGTTGTTAAGATGGGGATATTGACCACACAAAAAAACATAAAAATGTAATTAATATGACAACAATAGATAAAATTGATTTTACAAAGATGAAACCATACGATGGTAAAGTGACCAAATGTTTTGAGCAATTCTATTATCAGATTGCGAAGAATGAGTATGGGCATTTGGGCGATTTTACTACTATTGATGGGAGTGGGGGGGATGGTGGAGTTGAGTTCTATTTGACATTAAATAGTGGTGAAAGATGGGGTTGGCAATGTAAGTATTTTAGTGATACAGGAAGACTGAATGTTTCTAGTAGATATAGACAAATTGAACATTCAGTAGAAACAGCCTGCAGAAATCACACAAATTTAACAAAATTATTCATTTGTTTAAAAACAAACTTAACAGGAAACAATCTTTCAGTAACAGGAAAAAATAGCAAAGGTGAACAGAGTTGGTTTAAAACAGAACTTATAAACAAAATTCCTAAAGACATGAAAGTTGATCTTATATATTGGGGCGAGTCAGAATTTTTAGCATTTTTACGGAAACCACAGAGTATTGGAATTAGAAATTTTTTCTTTGGAAAACTTGAATTAACTCAGGATTGGTTTCATGAGAAATTCAATGAAAGTTTTGAAAGGATAAAGCATAAATATGATCCTGAACTACATACAATAGATAAATATACTCAAACGAAAATAGACTTTTTACTATTAGATAAACATTATTGTGAATATGTTGATGATTTATTAAGAGAATTGGAAGAAGCAAGATTTCAATTTGACAATGAATTAAGTCAATTTGAAAACAAAATACTGATGCACCCTCAAGAATATCAAAACAGAAAAGCGATATCTCAACAATTTAAAGTATTTTACGATCATTTTTTCTTTGTTAATAAAAAAATAGAAATAATAAAAAAATGTTTTGAATTAAATGATGGAAAACAGTTGGAAAAATTTGATATTAATGAATTGACAAAGAATAGCGATCAATATTATGACATTCTTAATTATTCTAAATTTGTAGTAAGTCCAATAGAGCAAAAAGACATTGATAATATAAGTCATTCATTGAATGCCTATAGAACAATCTATGAACAATTTTTTAGAAATTATTTTCATAAAAAATCTCATGAATTACATTTAATTGCTGATGCTGCAAAAGGGAAAACTCATCTTTCGGGCGATATTGCATATAAAAAAATTACTAATAAGCAGTCCGTAATTTTTATTACAGGAGATAAATTTAGTAATGAAGCAAATATAGAAGAGGCATTAAAAAAAATTCTAGACATTTCTCAAGAATATACAACCGATGATTTCTTGGCGTCACTTGATTTATATGCCTCAATAAATAAAAGTAAAATTCCAATAATAATAGATGGATTGAATGAAACTACCTGCAGTAGAACATTCTCTGAAATATGGAAAAATCATTTAGATAGTTTTATAACAAAAGTTTCCAAATATGAACAGTTAGTTGTTATAACAACTTGCAGACATTCTTATATTTATAGGATTTGGAGCCCTACAAATCGAACAACTTTTCATTATTTATATGGATTTAATGATTATGAGACAATAGAGAAGGCTGTAAAAAAGTATTTTTCAAAATATAATTTGAAAACCGATTTTCTTATTGTTTCTCTAGAAAAATTCAAGGAGCCAATATTTTTAAAAATTTATTGTGAAATCAAAAATCCAAATTGTAAGTCCACAAACGAAATAGAAGTTAATTTTGATGAAGAGTCTACATGGGATGTATTTAAGGAGTATTTAAATCAGGTTAATAAAAGGATAGTAAGTAATAACCCATTGTTTAAAAGTAATGAGAATTTTATCTTTGATAGTCTTCGGATTTTTTCGAATGTTTTATGGAAAAATGATAGCAGGGAGATTTTAATAAAAGATTTTTATAGATTGATTGATGGTGATGTCCATTATGAAAAAGATAAATCAAAAGCAGAGATTTTAATGAACGAAGGGCTACTTGTTTTTAGAGATGCCAATAATAAAACCGAGCATGTGAAATTTACATATGACACAATGGCGGGTTATATAATAAGCGATAGATTGATAAATTGTAATTGTTCTGATTATTTTATAAGTAGAAAATTTATTAAAAAATTGTTTTATCATCCGTTACATGAAGATATATGTCATTCCATTTGCATGCTTTTTCCTAAAAAAAATAATATCTCAATACATAATTTAATTATCAAAAAAAACACAATATACAAGAAAATATTAAAACAATTGTTAAAATTTTTTAATATTAAAATGAGTGAATACGAAGAATTAAAATATTACTTATTCAACTTCTCCATTAATTCATTGTTTGTTTTGCCTGCAATTTATGTCAATGAATCAGATAAAACCATTATAAAAAAATTAGTTAATAATTCTATAAAAAATAAAACAAAATTCTTTAGTCTTTCAGAAACATTGTGGGGCAATGTAAGCCATCCATTTAATTCAATTTTTCTTTCAAAGATATTAAAAGTAATGCCTATTAATCAAAGAGATGTTTCTTGGACAGAATATGTGCGCAAGAATGCATATAATTTTATGATATTGACAGAAAACTTTGAAAAACAATGTAAAAATGTGCAATCAGAGTCTGAAATTATAATTAAAAAACAGCATCTTTTATCAAGAGTAATTATGTGGTTCTTAACAAGTACAAATAGAAAATTAAGAGATTGTGCCACAAGGGCATTGTATTACTATGGCAGAAAATTTCCAAAAGATTTTATTGCCTTGGTTTATGATTCGTTAAAAATTAACGATCCTTATGTTTGGGAAAGAACTTTAGCTGCATTATATGGAGTTGTAATGGCAGAACACAACTCTTTAAATACTGATAACTTCAAAGATGAGATATTGCCAGAACTTGCTAAGAATATTTATGATTTTATTTTTAAACAAAATGCTCAATATTCTACTACTCATATATTAGCGAGAGACTACGCGAGACGAATAATAGAAATAGATTTAATGTATCATTATGGTATATTTACACAAGAAGAGATTAAAAACATAAGACCTCCATATTTATTTGGAGGAATTAGGAATTTAGAGGAATATGATTATGAAAAGAGTCCTCAAACTTATGGACTTATGCAAATGGATTTCAGTAATTATACTATAGGCAATATAGTTAGAGATGGGTATTCTTATGACGATCCACAAGCAAAAAAAGAAGTCAGAAGACAAATATATTGGCGAATTTATAACTTAGGATGGAATGAAAAATTATTTAAAGATATTGATAATGAGATAAGTAAAAGTAATTATTCAAGAGAGAATGATAATATTACAAAAATTGATAGATATGGAAAGAAATATGCATGGATTGCTTATTTTGAAAATGCAGGACTAAGGGATGATAAAGGATTGTTGCCTGAGAACTTTGATGGATTTCGAATTGCAGACGCAGACATAGACCCAAGTTTTCCAGAAGAATCTAAAAACGAAGTATTTTTTAAAGATAGCATGTTGGGAGAGCCAGATAAAAAACTCATAGAGTGGTATGAAAAAGAAAATATCGTTCTAACAATAGATAAATACTTATCCATGAAAAATTTATGCGAAAATAATGGTGAATGGGTTTGTTTAGATGGGTTCATTAGACAAGAAAATAATGTTGATGAAA
>JAISJY010000054.1 GCA_031261365.1 Caryophanales bacterium
CCTCTTTGATAATTAATTCAGAACAAGCCGCGAACTCTTCATGACCGTTTAAATTATGTTTATATAAAATTGTAATATCATTGTCGTGTTCTTTATGATAATGAACTAATTTAGAATAATCAAAAGACATTAAAATATGAGCTGAAGCAATAACAACATCACTAACTTGACCAGAATCTCTAAAAAACCAGCTATTCTCTTTTAAATTATTAACATCTGTGTTATAGATATAATTGTTAGACATTGCCTCATTATATAAAATTGAAATACCACCTGTTTTAGTATTAAAAGCCCAAGAATTAGTAAAACCTAAATGTCTAAAAATACTTCTAGCTTTATCTTTAACTAAAACACCTATCTTTTCTATACCAGAATTAACAAAATTAGATAAAGGAAAATCAATAAATGAATACCTTCCTGCTACTTCAGTACTCCCAATATCTCGAGACTCACTTAAAACGCCTAAATGAATATTGTGATGTAAATTAATTAAACCGATTATTGACCCCATTTTAGCCTACTTTCTCTATTAATATAGGTTCTTCATTTATTGAAACAAAATTATCTGGTATTATCAAATCTTGATTAACAATTACTTTCTTTAATTTAACATTCTTGCCAATAATAATGTTAGGTAAGATAACAGCATCCTCAATTACACTTCCTGCCCCTATTTCCACATCTGAAAAAATAATAGAATGTTTAATAGTTCCATTAATAATACAACCTTGATTAATTAAACTATCTTTAACACTTGCTCCCTTTTTTATCATTTGAGGAGCTGAATGAGTATCGGCTGAATATATTTTCCAAGTCTTATCAAAAAGTTCAATTTCCTTATTATCAATTAAATCCATATTAGCATCCCATAAAGAAGCAATAGTTCCCACATCTTTCCAATAACCATTAAAAGAATAAGCAAACAATTTATTATTATTCATTAACATCTTTGGAATAACATGCTTACCAAAATCATACTCTCCTTTGATAATTTCATTTTGTTCTATCAAAATCTTTCTTAATAAAGAATAAGTAAAAATATAAACACCCATAGAGGCTAAAGTAGAAGTAACTATTTTAGGTTTCTCTTCAAACTTATTTATTTGACCTGTCTCACTAACCGACATAATCCCAAAACGATGGGCTTCTTCTTTACTAACCTCTAAAACAGCAATAGTTAAATCAGCTTTTTTATCTTTATGATACTTTAACATTTTAGAATAATCCATTCTATAAATATGGTCAGCTGAAAGAATTAAAACATAATCAGGGTCATAAGAATCCATAAAATCTATATTTTGATAAATAGCACTAGCCGTTCCATTAAACCAATCAAAACCTGTTTCTTTTTGTCTCGGTGATAATAAAACAGTCTTAGAATTATTACCATCTAAACCCCATTTAGTTCCAGCCCCAATATAACCATTTAAAATGATAGACTCATATTGAGTTAAGATACCAACAACATTAACTCCTGAATTGGAACAATTACTTAAAGCAAAATCAATAATACGGTACTTTCCACCAAAAAACACAGCAGGTTTGGCTACTTTCTTAGTCAATGCTTCTAACCTAGTTCCTTTACCACCTGCTAGTAGCATTGCTATCATCTCTTTTTTTGGCATTATACCTCCTTATACTCTAACATTCCACCTTAATCTAGCATTGGAAGAAGCAAAACAATATTGACTCCAAGAAGAAGGTCTCCTGGCAAACTCAATACTTATTTCTTGTTGTCCATTCCAACTATAAAAAACTGAACCACCCATATTTACAACATTAATAGGTATATATATTTTTAATAAACTTGTATCTAAAGCAAAAGCTAAATTATCAATATGTTGAACAGTTTTAGTAATATTTATTTCAGCTAAATTAGTGCAACTGCGAAAAGCAGATACTCCAATAGTTATCAACCCATCATTTAATCTTACTTTAACTATTTTACGGCAAGAATAAAAAGCCGTTTGTTCAATAGATTTAACACTACTCTCCACGATATATTCCCCAACATATCCAGGTGATACTAAAAATAACTTACTAAAATCTTTACTATAAATAGAACCTGCTGAAGCTGTATAAAAAGGATTAGTCTCACCAAATTGAATACTTAATAAAGATTCACATTCCGAGAAAGTCGCATAACCTAAAGTAATTAAACTAGCAGGTAAAATAATAGTTTCTAATAATTTAGCATTAGCAAAAGCTTGGTCAGCTATTCCTCTAGTGCCACTAGGTAAGGTATAAGTTAAAAGATTTATATCGTAATTTCTATATAAAATATCATTTAAAAAAACAGTACCACTACTCTTTCCCTTTGCCCAACTCGTATTAGATAATATTTCATAACCTAATGAAGTACAAGAGGACGGCAAAGTTAAAGAACTTTAATTAGTACACTCCATAAAAGCTCTATCATCTATTCTTATTAATTGAGAATTATCAATATCTAAAAAATTAACCGTTCTCAAAGCAATGTTTCTTTCAAAAGCATTTGCTCCAATAGTCTTAATTGTTGCAGGTATTTGGACTTCTAT
>JAISJY010000075.1 GCA_031261365.1 Caryophanales bacterium
AATATTCCTTTTACTAACAACATAGCTGAAAGTAGTTTTAGAATGTTTAAAGTAAAACAAAGAGTATCTAGTAGATTTTATGCTCAAAGTTCTATTGATGCTCATCTTTCTATTAGAGCTTTTATAAACTCAAAGAGAAACACTAATCTTTTTACTGCTTTCAATAATCTTTTTCAGTAGTCTTGCTTATTTAACGGTGAATAGTTACAAAAACGCCAACAGGTATCGCAAATAAGATACTTTTTATTCTTAAATAACTTGTCAAAAAAATATTATAAGATAAAATTATTTAGTTATTAAGAAAATAGGTATGTATGAGCGAATCTAATAAAATTAAAAGAAAAAAGTTAAAATCTTCCTTACAAGAAGAAGTATCTGATATTCGTAGAAACGAGATAATAGAAAAGGCAGAGGCTTTTTTAGTTAGTAAAGATAACATTGAAACAATTCTTATTGCAGATTTATTGTTCTTAAAAAATGAATTAGAATTAAGTGAACTAGAGTTTAAGTATTTAAAGGATACTATTTTAGATAAAGGTTTTAAGATAGATGTTATAGAAGACATTGCTCCAATTTTAGAAGTGGAAGATGATATTCAAGGTATTAAAATGATTGAAGCTGAAATAGATGAAATTGATTTAACTGATGATGATTTAGGGAGAGTAACAGAGGGAGTGAAGTCTATTGATTTTACAATTCTTGATAGTCATTCTACTGACCCTGTTAAACAGTTTTTAAGAAATATAGCAATGGTTGGTTCTGTTAAATTATTAACGCCTGAAAAAGAAAAAGAATTAGCTCAAGCCGATAAAAAGGGGCGGGAATTGAGAAAGAAATTAGAAGAAGAAACTCAATTTAGTAAAGAGAAAATAGATGGTTTATTACAAGATATGGACAGTATTAAAAGAGAGAGAACGAGGGTTTTAAAAGAGGTTGGTCCAGAAGTATTTGAAACATTATGTGCGATTTTACATGGTGAGGAATCTAGAGAAAACTTAGTTAATGCTAATTTAAGATTAGTAGTTCATAATGCTAAGAAATATGTAAATAGGGGATTACCTTTTTTAGATTTAATTCAAGAAGGTAGTTTGGGTTTATTAAAAGGAGCTGAAAAGTTTGACCCAGATAAAGGCTTTAAGTTTTCTACTTATGCAACTTGGTGGATTAGACAAAGTATTACAAGAGCTATAGCAGACCAGTCTCGAACTATTAGAATACCTGTTCATTTATTTGAAACTATTAATAAAATAAAGAAGTCTCAAAGATTATTAATTCAAAGTTTAGGAAGAGAGCCAACTCCTAAAGAAATAGCTATTAATTTTCCTGAGTTAAGTTTAACAGCTGATAAAATAAGAGAAATATTAGTTCATGCTCAAGATATTATTTCAACAGACCAACCTGTAGGCGAGGAAGAAGAAAGTAATTTATTAGATTTTATTATTGATAGAGAAAACATTACTCCAGAAACTTTTGCGATTAGAAAGAATGTTGAAAAGTTAATCTTTGACTGTTTAGATGAATTAAGCGAAAGAGAAAGAGATGTTATTGTTTTAAGATTTGGTATTGATGGAGGGCAGACTTATACTTTAGAAGAAGTCGGTAACTTGTTGAATGTAACAAGAGAAAGAGTTCGTCAAATTGAAAAGAAAGCTTTGTCTATGTTAAGACATCCGAGCCGTATTAAGATGTTTGAAGATGCTCTTTATAATGTTTAAAAGATAAATATATTTCATAGATGTTGTTTGGTGTTATAAACCTTTAAAGATAACATATTTTACTAACTTTAATAATTATTCTGCAAATCATAAAAGGTTTTTTACATTTTTATTCTAAAAAATAATATAATTTTATCAAGCTGAATTCAATGAAGGAGCCTTATGGACGAGAGAATAGATGAAATTATCAAATATTTACAAAATGTTGGAAAGCTTCAAGTAGAATTGTCTGAATTAGAAAGATTAGCCAAAGAAAAAGACTTGACTGAAGATAGTTTTGAAGTTTTAAGAGAAGGATTATTAGAGTTAAAATTTGAAATAATTCTAGAACCTAAAAATAATGAAGAAGATATCAAGTTATTTCAAAATTATTCCAATAGAAGTAATATGTCTAATGTTGGAATGTTTATGAATGATATTTCTAATCAAACCCGTTCTAGTAATTTTAATAGAAATGATATTGATGAAAAAGTACAAATAAGAAAAGTTCAAGAAGGTGAAAAAGCTAGAAATCAATTATCAAATGAATATGGTTATTCTAGTACTGATATTAATTTAATGTTAGACCAAATAGAAAGTGGTAAATCTAATGCTAAAAATCTCAAAGAAGAAGTGGGAGATGAAGCTTTTCAATTACTTTCAACAATGCTAGAGGCTGATGAATCTCAAGAACTTTTATTTATGAAAAATGCTTTATTAATAGTTCATATTGCCAGTGATTTTCATTCTAGAAATAATAAATTACCTTTAGATGATTTAATTCAAATAGGTTGGGAAGCTATGAAGAACTCAATTTTGAACTTTAATTTTGAAAAAGAAACTAAACTTTCTACTTATGCTTATGATTCTATTTATCGAACAATGTTAAGAAGAAGTCAAGATCAAGGTCGGGTTATTTCTTTACCTGTTTATTATCAAG
>JAISJY010000161.1 GCA_031261365.1 Caryophanales bacterium
AGCTAATTGTACTCTACATAATATAGGAGGGTAAAGATGGAATGGATTAAGAAGAATGTTTTTAAGATTATCGCGGTTATTATTGCTTTAGTAGGTTTTCCAATTGGAAATGCTATGGTTTTATCATGGTATCAACCTAAATTAGTTATTATTGGAGTTGCATTAAGTTTTATTTTATTAGGTTTATTTATATTTTTTATAGACCCAAAGATAAAGAAAGGCAGAAGAATAGTATCTATTATTATTTTGGTCTTGGGCATTGGAGCAAGTTTCTTAATTGGGTATAGAGGCGGTTCACTTGGGTCTCCATGGATTTGGGACCATAGAGGTTACCCTGCTGTTGTTGTTGATCCATGGATAGAATGGCATGATACAATATTTACTTTTGTTTTATTCCCTCTGTTATCATTAACTTTATGGATTAAAAAGGATGTTTTTAAGAGTCTTGCTATAAATGTTGCTGTAATAGGCGTTTCTTTAGGAATTGGTATGGTTCATTTAGGGTATAGACTAAGATATGCTGTTATTGGAGTTGTTTTAGGTTTTATTTTATTGGGCTTGTTTATTTACTTTGTTGACCCTAAAATTAAAAAGGGTAGAAGAATAGTATCTATTGTTATCTTAGTTTTAGGTATTATTTCAAGTTTATTAATTGGTTATAGAGATGCTGGTCTTGGTTCTCCATGGTTTTGGATTTATGAAGATTACATTGAAAGATTTGCTAATCCACGAATAGAATGGGTTGATATGATAGTTCCATTTATTATATTTCTTTTATTATCATTAACATTATGGCTTTATGATAATAAGATAACAAAATCAATGCAAGAAAACAAGAATATCACAGATAATAATTATCCATTAGAAATTATTGGGATTTCTGTTGCTTTAATAGGCTTTTCAATTGGAGTTGTTATAGTTAAATATTGGTACATACCTAATTTTATTAACTTTGGAGTTGCTTTAGGTTTTATTTTATTGGGGTTGTTTATATATTTTATTGACCAAAAGATAAAGAAAGGCAGAAGAATAGTATCTGTTATTATTTTATTATTAGGTATTGTTTCAAGTTTATCAATTGGCTTTAGATATAATAACTTTAGTTCCCCATGGATTTGGAACAATAGAGTTGATATATGGCCAATTTATAAGCCATGGATAGAATGGGTTGATACTATAATCCCGTTTATTATATTCCCTTTACTATCAGTATTCTTGTGGTTTTATGATTATAAAATAAAAAAATTAGAGAAAAAAAATTATCAAAAGGAGGAAGAAAAACATGAAGAATTGTATTAGATTTTATTTGACATTTGGTTTAATTTTAGGGTTTGGTTCTCTTACAGGTCAGTCTAAATCGGTTTATGCTACAAATAATTTTAATGAGACACCAATTGTTCGAGGTCCAGAACAAACTGAAACACCTAGGAAAATCACTTTGGAAGATGATTTTTCTGATCAATTAGTTTTAATAGTTTTAACTAGGGAAGCTACTTTAAGATTCAAACAATATACCATAAAAGATTTTCCAGAACTTGATAATTTTCAAGTAGAGGAAATCACCGCTTTGTCTTCACAAATAGTGAAAGCAGAATTGGAAAGCGGTATTAAAACTATTAAACATATGATAAATATTGAAGAATATAAGAGTATACTTAGAATTACATTAAATGATAAAAGTAAAGAAAATGTATTAAATGCTATTGAGTTGTTGGAAGTAAGAGAAGATGTTCAAAGTGCTGGTCCAAGTTTTTCAGGTGAATTAGCATCTACACCCAACGATCCGAAAAGAAGCGAACAATGGGGATTAAATAAAATAGATGCTTATAAAGCTTGGGATAATACGGTTGGTATTAACACTTCTATTGTTAATGTAGCTGTTATTGACTCTGGGATACAACAAAATCACCCAGATTTAGTGAATAGAATATCTACTATTCCTAGCGTTGATTATACTTTTGGAAATAATACATCTGGTGATAAAAACGGGCATGGTACACATGTTGCAGGTATTATAGGAGCAGAGGGTAATAATAATATTGGAGTGGTAGGTGTTGGGTGGAATATAAAACTTGTTTCAATAAGAGTGCTTAATGCTTTTAATGGTATTGATGGTGATTATACTTCATGTATGATAGATGCATTAACTTATGCATCTAACCATGATATTCCTATAAGTAATCATAGTGGAAGCAGTAGTGTTGCAACATCTCTTGATAGTTTTGAAACTGCTATTAAAAACTATGCTGGATTATTTGTTGTGTCAGCTGGTAACAATGGAATTAATAATGATTTAGGTTCTATATATCCAGCAAAGTTTCAATTACCAAATCTTATTACTGTAGGGGCAATTGATCAATATAATAATCTTTCAGTTTTTTCAGCCACTAGAAGTTCTAACTATGGAGCTAAAACTGTTGATATTTTTGCTCCTGGAACTGATATTTTGAGTACTTATATTGACAATAATAATAATAATATTAATAAGTATGAAGAACTTTCAGGTACTTCTATGGCAGCACCTTTTGTTGCTGGTGTTGCAGCACTTATTTTATCTATTAATCCAAGTATGAAAGCACATGCAATTAAAAGTGCTATTATGGATAATTCTGAGAAGGTTTCTTCTTTGTCAGGAATGTGTGTATCAAACGGAATGCTTAATGCTAATCGTGCTGTTAAAAATGCTGGAGTGTATACAGTATCTGGAGATTTTGATAACGATGGTAAAGATGATATAGCAAAGTTTGTTGATAAAGGAGACGGACGAACAGCAATTCAAGTATGGAAATCAACGGGTTCAAGTTTTACTTATAATGGTAGTGTTTGGTCACTTTCTGGATACCCTGTTTCAGCAATTGCTACTCGTGTTGAAAGTGGAGATTTTAATAATGACGGAAAAACTGATATTGCTGCATTTTATGATTATGGAAATTATTCTGGTGGGGTTAATGAAACAAGAATATATGTTTGGCTTTCAACAGGAACAGGGTTCACTTATACTGCTAGTGGGTGGTGGGGTTCAATTGGCTATACTGCTGGTCAAATAACAGGAAGAACAGTATCTGGTGATTTTAATGGAGATGGGAAAGATGACCTTGCTGCTTTTTATGATTATAAGGGCGATAATATAAGGTGTCATGTTTGGCTATCTACAGGCTCTTCTTTTACTTATCAAACTGATAATGGTTGGTGGATAGGCACTCAATACAGAACTGAAAATATTACAAATCGTGTTATAAGTGGAGATTTTAATAATGATGGTAAGGATGATATTGCAGCATTTTATGATTATTATGAGTCTAGTTCAAGAATACATGTTTGGTTATCTACAGGCTCTTCTTTTACTTATCAAGGAAACAATGGTTGGTGGGTACCAAGTTGGTATTCTGCTCCTAATCTTTCATCAAGAATGGTAAGTGGAGATTTTAATAATGATGGGAAAACAGATATAGCTGCATTTTATAATTACAGTGCTACTACAACAAATCAAATACGGTTACATGTTTGGTTATCTACTGGCTCTAGTTTTTCATATCAAGGAGATAGTGGCTGGTTCTCGCATGCTGATTATTATTCAAATGCCATAAATGGTCGTGTAGTATCAGGAAAGTTTAATAACGATGGGAGATATGATATTGCTGCAATATATGATTATGGTGTTAATTATACTAGAATTCATACATGGCTATCGACTGGCTCTAGTTTTACATATCAAACCGATAATGGTTGGTGGCAAGGAGACCGTCCGCTTTCAGGATATTGGCAACAACCAAGTTTTACAAGTAACACAAATGCTAATGGAACTGTCACAGGCACTTTTTCTTCTCCATATGACCCATATAAAGCATTTGATGGTGATCTTCCTGGAACACATAATCCTTATGGAGAGTGGGCTGTTAGTGGAACATCTGGTTGGTTAGAATTAAGTCTAAATTATAATATTGTTGTTAAAAAAATAGAGTTTTTTAATTGTACTTCTTCAGGAAGTAATAGAACTAAAAATGCTTATTTTACTGGGACTGGAGGAATTGCTTTAGGATCATCATTTACAGCTGTCAATGCAAACTTTGGTAAAAGTATAATTTCAGTAAATAATATACAAACCAACAAAATAAAATTGAATATTACAACTTCATATGGTAGTTGGGTTGGTGCTAGTGAAATTATTGTTTATGGGTACATAGTTGTTTAATAGTTACCAAAAAGAGGAATGACATGAAAAAATCATTATTATCATTTACTATTTTATTATCATTGTTATTACTTTCATCCTGTAATGAAACTAGACAAAGAAGAACTTATTTAGGAGAAACTCTTGAAAAAGATGGCTATGCACTTAAGCTTTTATCTGTGGATTCTGAAAGATTTACCTTTGATTTTAAGGTTCTGGATGAAAATCTTAATAATAAAAATACACCATTTGACTCTGTTCGTGTTGAGTTTAACAAAAAAATAAATTATTCTATTTATGTAGATGGTGAAGAAACAACTTTAAGAAATAAAAGTACTATGTTTAGTGTCATTGAAATTAAATTAACAATTAATGATATGGAAGAGTTTATGGAAGATGTTATTATTAATAATGATGATTTTACTGTTTGGGGTCAACATTTTTCCCCATACACATTAGAAGATTTCCGTAGCAAAGTAAATAGTTTAAACCTTAATTTAGAAAAATAAGTTCTTTAATAAGGTAACAAAAAAAGCAACCGTTTTGGTTGCTCTTTTAATTTCATTAATCTTCTTCAGGGTAAGAGTAAGTCTCTTTTAAGTAATCAGCAAAGGCTTGGTCATGTAAGCCAATTTTATACTTATTTAAGTAATAAAGAATATTACCTGCTAAGTTACTTGATTTTTCAGTTAACTTTTCAGCAACATCCCACTTTAATTGAACTTTTTCAGCATCATCAGAAGCTAAGAACTCATCAACATTTGAACCAATAATATTATTGACAATTTGTAATCTAACAAAGTAGAAAGTACCAGCTTCATCTTGAATAATTGAATCAATTGGTAAAGGTTCTACGACATAAGTTTTTAAGAAATAATAAGGTTCAGTAACAGTGTTACCTTCATTATCTGTTTTATTTTGGTCTTCAATTAGATATAAATCTTTATTTGTAGATGAGCCAATAGAAGAGGTAAAGATACGAGAAGTAATAGTTGAATTAACAATAGTATCAGTATTTGCATATAGTTTTGTTTCAACATAATATTCAGCTTCATCAGCATTCTTTCTAGCAATATTCTTAGATACTTCTGGAAGATTAACACCATCTAAATATTTATTAGAATAAGTTTGGTCTTCATCATCAATAGTACCTATTTTAGCTATTTCATCATTAACAATTCCTACTTTATAAGCTTGCCAGTCAGCTTCAATATCTTCTAAAGTTGTTCCATCGTTTTCCATTAATGATTTTTCATAACCATAAAGTCTATTTGTAGCTTCAATTTGGTCATCACTAACAAAGTCAACATGGGTATATTCAACTCTTCTAAATTGACTAGTTTTGAAATAAGAAGATTTCTTTTCAATAATATAGTCTTCATTTAATAAATCTCTAACTACTTGTCTATAAAGAGTTCTTGATATATAAGTATTAACAACAGCAGGATTAGGTTTTCCAACTTCTTTTAAAACTTCTTCTGGGTTCCATAAATTAAGAGTACCAGCATCAGAAAGTGTTTCACCATCAACTCTTAGTTTAGCAACAGCTTTTTCTTCTTTAAATGTTCCGTATTCTCTTTCTTTTCCATCAGCAAAGTAGTCAGTACCAGCAGGGTTTTTCTCATAATCACCAAAGTCAATATAAGTAGCATCTTTTTGGAAAGTAGTTACTTTATCTTCTAATCTTTTAATGATAGTGTCTAATCTTTCAGTATCAATTTTTTCAGCTAAAGCAATTCTATAAAGCAATTCTTCTGCCATAGCAGAATAACCTTTTTGAGTTAAAGCAGAGTCATAAACATCTTTTAATATTGCATCACCTAAAGTTTCATTATAATCGCTTGGTCTAGCTTCAATCTCTTTAGTGGTACAACCTGCTAATAAGACAAGTAAAGCCAGAGGAGCAATAATTTTAGTTAATTTTTTCATTTTGTTCTCCTTAATTACCATAAGCAAATCCAGCGTATCTAAACTTGCTATAATGTTCAAATTCATCATCAGTCCATGTCATATCTAATAACTCTTCTGGTCTAGCATGAGTTATTGTTGCTAAAGCACCGCTGACAAATGGGTTACTAGTAATAGGTGCAAAGAAAGTATCTTGTAAGGCAATAGTTTTATCTAAACCTTCCCATAAATCTTCATAAGCATCAGCAATTAATAAGTTTCTGTTTGCTCTTGCATTAGCCATATAACTAAGTACTTGAGCTTCTAATTTTAAACCTTTTTCTGATGTTCCTAAACCTTCAATATCTTCAGTTGCTTTTAATGAAGTATAATATTTATCAAATATGGAATATTTATAGAAAGTATCACTAGCAGATATACTTGAAGTAAAACCTTTATTAACAAAGTTCTTTACTTGAGTATCAACAGTAGCTTTTCTGTTTGATTTATCATTATAACCTTGAGAAACGAATGGAACCATTGATTTGATATGTCCATCATTATTAACTCCAGCCACATCTTCAAAATGTTCTTTTGTTTCTGGTTGATAACCTTCAGTTTGAATAGAATAATAAACTTTATCAGCACTTTCAGAGTAATAATGTTCAGTTGCAGATGGTTCAATGAATGGGTTATTTTCTAGATAAATGAATTGAACTCCGTTTTCATCTACTAAAACTAAGATAGGGTCACCGCTTTTATTAGCCACAACATCAACACCACCAATAGTTTTTCTCAAAGCAGATGGAGTATCAACAGTAGCTGCTAAATAAGAAACTGAATGACTATTAAATCTTTGATTAAAAACAATATTACGAGCAATTAAAGAAGTTTGATAAGCACCTTTTTTAGTTGAATCAATAATATCTTTGCCATTTTTATCTTTTTCTTTTCTTTCAATAGCATCAGTTAAAGCATCAATATCAGCAGTTGTAATAACTTCAATGTTTCTAGCTTTTGAATCAGCAGAAATTCTAGTAATTGCTTCAGCAGCAGGATATTCACTAGCTAAATAAGAATAAACACCTAATTTGAATTCAGAATTAAAGCCGGTTGTAATATCCATAATACCTAAAGAACCACCAGCTGTTAATTGACTAGCAGCATGGTCAGATACTTGTGAGTTACTTGCTAATTTAATGAATTCGGTACCGTGTTGTAATTGAGTAAAAACATTTAATAATTTTTTACCTTCTGTTTCACTAATTTGTCTTAAGAATAAAGGGTCAGAATTATTAGTGATTTTAACTAAAATACCTCTAATGTGAACAGGAGCATATTCAGCTACATAATTTTTAATGAACTCACCACGATTTTGCTCGTAGTATTTTTCTTCAACTGCAGTTTGAATTTTAGCATCTAGTTTCTTTTTTTCTAATTCTTTTTGAGTTTTAACACCTTCTTGTTCAAGTAATTGGTCAATCATAACATCTTTACTAACTCCATTAGATGAAGCTTGGTCTTTTGCATCTTGAACCCAGTCGATCATTTCTTGTTTTACTTCTTGCTCTAAAATAGCTCGAGAAGTAGAGTCTAAATCATCAATTGCTTTGTTAACTATCGCTTTGTAAAGTTGATCAAAGACTAAAGAACTTCCAATGTTTCCACTTAAAAAATCATCGTATAAGTCATCTGCAGTAATGTTTGAAACTCCACTGCCTTCAGGTGTAAAGTCGACTACGACATCCTTACCATTATCTTTTTTTGGCGTTACTACCTTAGTTGAACATCCTGTGACCAGAACTCCAAGCAATAAGGCTAACGAAAACGCTGTTTTTTTCATATATCCTCCCATATAATAATATGCACGATTAATTTTAATACTAATGGGGAAAATAAGCAATATTTTTTTGTTAAGTTCTTTCTTTTTTGCTGACTTCTATTATAAATAGAGAGTTGACATGATATATAAACCTTGATTTTTTGTTAAATAAATGTAAAATTAGTGACGAGGTCTTATGGCAAAATTAAGTATTAAAGATTTACATGTCTTAGTTGGTAATAAAAAAATATTAAACGGGATTAATTTAGAAATAAACGATGGAGAAGTTCATGCTCTTTTAGCACCTAATGGGCATGGTAAATCTACTTTATTGGCAGTTTTAATGGGAAATCCTAATTATATTGTTGAAAAAGGTGAGGTCTTGTTTAATGGAGTTGATTTATTAAAATTAAGTGTTGATGAAAGAGCAAAAGCGGGATTATTTTTAGCAATGCAGTATCCGATGACAATTCCAGGAGTATCTGTTTCTGATTTTTTAAAAAGTGCTATTAATGCTAAAAGTGAAAAACCTATTTCTCTTTATAAGTTTATTAAAACACTAGAAGAGGCTTGTCAAGATGTTAATTTACCTCTTGATATGGTTCATAGACCTGTTAATGAAGGCTTTTCTGGTGGTGAAAAAAAGAGAAATGAAATATTACAAATGTTAGTTTTGAAACCTTCTTTAGCTCTTTTAGATGAAATAGATTCTGGCTTAGATGTTGATGCTATTAAAATAGTGGCTAGTGCTGTTAATAAATTAAGAGAAAACCCTTTGTTTTCAGCTATTTTAGTTTCACATTATGCTAGATTATTTCAATTAATTACTCCAACGCATGTTCACATTATAATTAATGGAGAGATAATAGCAAATGGTGATTTTTCTTTAATTGAAAAGATAGATAAAAATGGTTATGATTGGATTAAAGCCGAGTATGGAGTAGATATTAATAAGAAAGTTTTACCTGTTTCTTTAGAAAACTGTGGAGTTAAAAGATAACAATGGTTAACTATGACCAAAATGGTTCATATATACATAAATTAAGTCAAGGTGATTTAAGAATAGATACTAATTTACTTATTACCTTAACACTTGTTTTTGATGTTTTTGATACTCAAATAAAAATAGATTTAAAAGAGAATAGTTCTTTAATTGTTTATTATGTTTTAAAAGAAATTAAACCTTTTAATTTTACTAATGTTATTGTTTTAGAAAAAAATAGTAATTATACAGGTTATCTACTTGATTTAAATGAGGGTGATAGTAATATTATTATTGAAATTAAACAAAAGAGTTTGTCTAATGCTTCTTTTTATTCAGGAATTATTGCTGATAAAAACGATAAGAAGATTTTAGAAACAAAGTTTTATAATGAAGAAAATAATTCTGTTTCTTATCAACAAAATTATGGAATTGTTAGAAATAATGCTTCTTTGTTTATTAAGGGTTTAGGTAAAATAGAAAAAGGGGCTTTTAATTCTAATAATAGACAAGACAGCCGTTTAATTATTTTTGATGAGAATAGTAAAGGTAAAATAGAACCTTTATTATTTATTGATGAAAATGAGGTTCAGGCAAGTCATAGTTCAGCTTTAGGAAGAATAAACGAAGACCAAATATTTTATTTACAGTCGAGAGGATTAAGCAAAGAAGAAGCTAAAAAAACAATTATCAAAGGCTTTTTAGCTCCTCTTTTAAGTAGAATAAATAATTATGAGATTAACTTGGTTTTAAAGGAAAAATTAAATTATGAGTTTTAATGTTAAGAAAATAAGAAAAGATTTCCCTTTGCTTAATGCTAAACATACTTTGGCATATTTTGATAACTCAGCGACTACTTTTAAACCTTTGCAAGTGGTGAAAGCGGTTGATGATTATTATCTTAATTTTCCAAGCAATATTCATCGTGGGGAATATGACCTCTCGCATAATGCCGATGAAAGATATGAAGAAGCTAGAAATATTGTAGCTGATTTTATAAATGCTAAAAAGGAAGAAATTGCTTTTACTAGTGGAACAACTGAATCTTTGAATTTTATTGCTTATGGTTTAGGAAAAGTGTTTTTGAAAGAGGGAGATGAAATAATAATATCTACTTCAGAACATGCTTCAAATATTTTGCCTTGGTATAGATTACAAGAAGATTTAAAAATAAAAGTAAAACTAGTTCCTTTAGATAGTAAAGGAAGAATTACTTTAAAGAATGTTATTAAGACTATTACAGAAAAGACCAAAGTTATTTCTTTGGCACATGTTTCTAATGTTTTAGGTTATATTTTACCTTTAAAAGAAATAGTTGAATATGCTCATAAGTTTAACATTATAGTGGTAGCAGATGCAGCTCAGTCTGTTCCACATATGAAAGTAGATGTTAAAGATTTAGATGTTGACTTTTTAGCATTTTCAGGGCATAAAATGCTAGGACCTACAGGCATAGGTGTCATGTATGGAAAAAAAGAATTAATGAATAAAATACCACCTTTATTATTAGGGGGAGGTATGAACACGAGGTTTGATAAGGAGGGTAATTATACTTTTAAGGAAAGTCCAGAGAAGTTTGAAGCAGGTACTCCACCTATTGCTCAAGCTATTGGTTTAGGGGAAGCAATTAAATACATTCAAAAGATAGGATTTGCTGAAATACAACAACATATAGGCACTTTAAGAAAAAAACTAATAAAAAATTTAACAAAAATAGAAGGTTTAAAGATATATAACCCTAATGCCGAGAGTGGAATTGTGACTATAAATTATAAAAATGTTTTTGCTCAAGATATAGCTACTTTCTTTAATGTTAAAGGGGTCGCGGTTCGTTCCGGGCAACATTGTGCTAAAATATTGAATGACTTTTTAATGGCTCCTGGTACTGTTAGAATAAGCATATATATCTATAATACCAAAGAAGAGATAGAGCAATTAATAAAAGCTTGTCAGGAAGGAGATAACTACTTAGATGCCTACTTTAGATAATAACATGATGAGAGCAATAATTATGGACCATTATGAACATCCTCATCACAAAGAATTAAAAGACGATAACAAATATCAAAAAATACACATGGACAGTGAATCTTGTATTGATGATATTTATGTCCAAGTATTTGTGGAGAATAATGTTATTAAAGATTTAAGATTTGATGGAGTTGCTTGTGCTATTTCCACCGCTTCCACTTCTATTATGACAGATTTATTACTTAATAAGTCTCTTGATGAAGCTAAAGAAATAATAAAAAATTATTTTAATATGCTTTATGAAAAAGAATATGATGAAGATTTATTAGAAGAGGCAAATGCTTTAAAAAACACTTCAAAACAAGCTAATAGAATAAAATGTGCTTGTCTTGGTTGGATTGGTTTAGCAGAGTTAATTAAAGACAAATAGGGGGATGTTATGCAATTTCAGAATAGTATTATAGAAACAAAGTGGCAAAAACGCTGGGAAGAAGAAAGAGTATTTAAAGCAGTTGATTTTTCTGATAAACCCAAATGGTATGGTCTAGTTGAGTTCCCTTACCCCTCTGGTATTGGAATGCATGTTGGACATTTAAGAGCATATTCTTCTTTAGAGGTTATAAGTCGCAAAAAAAGAATGGAAGGCTATAATGTTTTATTTCCTATCGGCTTTGATGCTTTTGGTTTACCGACAGAAAATTATGCTATTAAAACAGGTATTCACCCTAGAATAGTTACAGATGCTAATATTAAAACTTTTATATCTCAACTTAAATCAGCTGGTTTTTCTTTTGATTATGACCGTATAATAGATACTTCAAGTGAAGAGTATTATAAGTGGACCCAATGGATTTTTATTCAATTATTTAAACATGATTTAGTTTATAAATCTAAAACTTTTGTTAATTATTGCCCTAAATGTCAAGTTATTCTTTCTAATGAAGAATCTCAAGGTGGTAAATGTGATAGATGTGATAGCCAAGTAGAACAAAAACAAAAAGATGTTTGGTTTTTAAGAATAACTAAATATGCTCAAAGATTATTAGACGGACTAAATGAAGTTGATTTTACTGCTAGAATAAAGACAGAGGAAGAAAATTGGATAGGTAGAAGTGAAGGAGCATATATTGA
Organism: Caryophanales bacterium; assembly: GCA_031261365.1. Lineage (GTDB taxonomy): Bacteria > Bacillota_I > Bacilli_A > RFN20 > JAISJY01 > JAISJY01. The sequence goes on from JAISJY010000161.1 coordinate 11,965, forward strand.
TTTTATAACTACCACTAAACATGAAATTAAAGTCTTTACAACAAGAGCTGATACAATTTATGGTGTTTCTTTTTTAGTTTTAGCTCCAGAAAGTCCTTTATTAACTGATTTATTGCCTTTTATAAATAATAAAGAAGAAATAGAAAATTATATTCAAGAAACTAAAAAGAAAACTGAATTTGAAAGATTAAACTTTAATAAAAATAAAACAGGAGTTGAATTAAAAGGTCTTAAAGTTATTCACCCTTTGACTAAAAAAGAAATACCTTTGTTTATTTCTGATTATGTTATTTTATCGTATGGAACAGGAGCTGTGATGGGAGTACCCGCTCATGACCAAAGAGATTATGATTTTGCTAAAAAGTTTTCTTTGCCAATAGTTGAAGTAATTAAAGGGGGAGATATTTCTGAAAAAGCTTTTGAAGATGTTGAAACAGGTATTTTAATTAATTCTCCTTTAATAAATAATCTTGATGTTGAAGAAGCTAAGAAAACAATTATTACTTATTTAGAAAATAATAAATTAGGTGAAAAAACAGTTCAATATAAAATGCAAGACTGGGCTTTTAACAGACAAAGGTATTGGGGTGAGCCTATTCCGATAGTTTATTGTGAACATTGTGGGCAAGTACCTTTAAATGAAGAAGATTTGCCTCTTGTTTTACCAAATGTCAAAGAGTTTCTTCCTTCTATAAATGGAGATTCCCCTTTAGCAAATGTTCCTGAATATGTAAACTGTAAGTGCCCTAAATGTCATAGACCTGCTAAAAGAGAAACAGATACTATGCCTCAATGGGCTGGTTCTTCTTGGTATTTTCTAAGATATTGTGATGCTAGAAATGAGCAAGAGTTTGCTTCTTTTGATAAGTTAAAATATTGGATGGGTGTTGATTGGTACAATGGTGGTATGGAACATGTTACTAGACATGTTATATATTCTAGATTTTGGAACTTATTTTTAAATGATATTGGAGTAGTTCCTGTTGCTGAACCTTATAAAAAAAGAACTGCTCAAGGTTTAATTTTAGGAGCTGATGGAGAAAAGATGTCTAAATCTAGAGGTAATGGAGTAGACCCAACTGAAATGATTAATATTTATGGGGCAGATGCTTTAAGAACTTATATTTTATTTATGGGAGATTACGAACTACCAACTCCTTGGGACCCTAATGGAGTTAAAGGTGCTAAAAGATTTATAGATAAAGTTATTAGATTATTTGAGATAGTTGATTTAAGTAAAGATGAATACACTTTAGAAACTTTAATTCACCAAACTATTAAGCAAGTAAGTAAAGATATTGAAAACTTAAAGTTTAATACTGCTATTTCGGCTTTAATGATATTAACTAATGCTTTAGCAGAATTAACAAGTATAAGTAAAAAAGATTATCAAGTCTTAATTACTTTACTTTCTGTCTTTGCTCCTCATATTTGTGAAGAATTAAATGAAGGATTAGGAAACAAAAATATTTTAGCCAATAGTAAATGGCCTGAATATTTAGAAGAAAAGACTATTGAAAACACTATTGAAATTGCTGTTCAAGTAAATGGGAAACTTCGGGGTACTGTCAAGATAAAAAGAGATAGTAAGCAAAAAGATATTGAAGAAAAAGCTTTCTTACTTCCTAATGTTGTTACCGCTTTAATAGATAAAACTGTTATAAAAACAATTTATATTCCTAACAAAATATTAAGCATTGTAATAAAATAATAAAGGGCATATTAAATGAATGTAATTATCGTGAGTTTGTTGGCTTTACTAGGTGGAATGGCAATTTTTATGGTCGGCGTTAAACAAATGAGCGAGGGCTTAGAAAAGACAGTTTCCAAAGGTATGCAAAAACTTCTGTCTAAAATAAGTAATAATAAATTTGTTGGTTTAGGAATAGGAACTTTAATAACAGCTGTTGTTCATTCTTCAGCGGCTACTACGGTTATGAGTATTGGTTTTGTTAATGCAGGTATAATGACATTAGAACAAGCCACAGCAATTATTTTAGGTGCTAATATAGGAACAACTTTAACAGGTGTTTTTGCTGTTTTATCTACTTTTAATATTTCAATTTATTTTTCAATATTAGCTATTATAGGTGTCTTTACTCAAATGTTATCTCAAAAAGATATAGGTCAAAAAGTAGGGCAAATATTAACAGGATTAGGCTTAATCTTTATTGGGTTATCTTCTATGGGTACTGCTTTTGCTAAGCCTGAAATGAATGAGGCAATGCAAACTATTTTTTCAATTATTAGTAATCCTTTTTTATTACTTTTAATTAGTTTAGTTATTACAGGTTTAGTGCAAAGTTCAACTGCCATAGTTGGAGTTGTTATTGTTTTAGCAGGAACTCAAGCCATTCCTTTAGAGAGTGCTTTATTTGTTATTTTAGGAGCTGATGTTGGTACTTGTATTACAGCAATTTTAGCTTCTTTTGGCACTAATATAAATGCTAAAAGAACAGCAATGATTCAATTATTATTTAATGTTTTTGGAGCTGTTTTATTCTTTGTTATTTTAATATTATTCAAAGGACCAATTATGGATTTCTTAATATTCTTAACGCCTGTAACTTCTTTCCAAGTAGCTATCTTCCATATGAGTTTTAACTTAATCACAGCAATTATAGCTATACCATTTATAACTCCTTTCTGTAAATTAGTCAGATGGTTAGTTAAAGAAAAGAATGTTAAAGAAACACATTTAAGAACTTTATATTTAGATGAAAGATTATTAATAACTCCTCCATTAGCTTTATCTTATGCTCAAAAAGAAGTTGTCAGAATGTTAAAAATAGCAAAGGATAATATTCATACTAGCCTAGATGCTATTCTAAAACAAGACTACTCTCAATTTGAAGTGGTCAAGAAAAACGAAGAAACTATAAATTATTTAAATGTAACTATTGCTCAGTTTTTAATTTCAGTATCAAGCAAACCAATGAGTTTAGATGCTGAATTAGTCATTGGTAAATTACATCATATTATTAATGATATTGAAAGAATAGGTGACCATGCTAAAAACTTCATGGATTCGGCTTTAGGAATTAGAGATGACAATATTACTTTTTCAGAAAAAGGACAAGAAGAATTATCTAATATTATTAATAATCTTTATCAAATGTTTGAGGATTCAGAAGACATCTTTGAGAATAGAAACCTTAATAAGTTAAATGAGATTTCTAAAGAAGAAAACAATATAGATATTTTAAGAGTTCAATTAGAATCTAATCATATTCAAAGATTAAAAGAAGGCACTTGTTCTATTGAATCAGGTCATTATTTCTATAAACTTTCTAGTGATATAGAGAGAGTTGCTGACCATTTAACAAATATTGCTTACTCAGTAGTTTCAGTAGTAGGAGACGAGGTATAATATGTCAAATTTACAAAAGTTTTTAAAGTTAGTTATCACCGATACAACAGCTAATCCTGATTCTCAAAGCATTCCAAGTTCTAGTTGCCAATTAGTTTTAGGAAAGTATTTAGAAAGAGAATTAAACAATTTAGGATTAATTAATGTTATGCATGATGAATATG
>JAISJY010000196.1 GCA_031261365.1 Caryophanales bacterium
TACAATCAATTAAAGAAAAAATAATTCAATCTTTTAACTTCAAATATAGAAACAGGTATTAACCCTATTTTTCTGTTATCAAAATATATAAATACAATTTCCTATACAATAAAAAAGAGGAAATATCTCTATTTCCTCTAATTAATTGATAATTTAGTCATTTCTTAATTTAACCCTTAAAGGTATGTAAACGACCTATTAAGGTATATATATGCTTGTCTTTTGTGAGACAGCCAAACAAGATTTTAGTGGTCGAGATGACAAGATTCGAACTTGCGACCCTCTGGTCCCAAACCAGATGCACTACCAAGCTGTGCTACATCTCGAACTGGCGCGCCCAACAGGAGTCGAACCCGTAACCTCTTGATCCGTAGTCAAGTACTCTATCCAATTGAGCTATGGGCGCTTCTATATCTGTGGTTCGCTTCGCAAGAAAATTAACTTGCCTAAATATTTTATCATTATTATTAAATATAGCAAATAATTTTTACTTTTTTAAAGCAAGTTGAATTTCTCTTAAAACATTCGGTATTTTAATATTTTGTGGGCATTTTTTCTCACAAACACGACAATTTTGACATAAATCTAAAAATAAATCATGATTAAAGTCAATTAGTTTTAATCGTTCAACAACATTATACATATAAGCATTATTAAACTTGGCAAAAATCTCATTAATTTTAACCTTAAAAGGACAAGGCACACAATATTGACAATTAGTACAAGGAACAAAAACTCGAGATTCTAATCTAATTCTCGTTTCTTCAATAAGTTCAGACTCAATTTCATTCAAATATTCAAAATTATTAAAAGTATTGATATTGTCTTTTACTTGTTCAAAACTAGACATGCCACTTAAAACAACGGCTATTTGTGGTAAACTAGCTACCCACCTAAAAGCCCAAGAAGCTAAAGAATTAGAAGGTCTATAATCTAAAAGAGGTTTAGCTATTTCAGTAGGTAAAGTTGCCAAACTCCCCCCTTTAACAGGTTCCATAATAACAACAGGTATATCTAAATCTGCCAACATATCATACCCTGTTAGCCCTTGTTGATGATGAATATCCATATAATTTAATTGAATTTGACAAAAATCCCAATATTTAAGACCATCATTTAAAACATAAATAAAATCTTCTAAAGTACCATGAAAAGAAAATCCTAAATGTCTAATTCTTAAAAGTTCTTTTTCTCTCATTAACTTTTCAAAAACACCTAAACCTTTTAAATACTCATATCTTTCTTTATCAAGAGCATGTAACAAATAAAAATCTAAATAATCAACTTGTAATTTAGAAAGTTGTTCCTTAAATATCTTTAAAATATCTTCTTCTTTCTTCACTAGCCAACCCGGTAATTTAGTTGCTAAATAAAAACTATTTCGAGGAAAATCTTTTAATATTTCACCGACAACTAATTCGGATTCACCACTATGATAAGGGTAAGCAGTATCAAAATAAGTTACCCCATTTTCATAAGCATAATTCAAAAGTCGCCTAGTTTCCTTTCTATCAATTTTGCCATTACTCAATGTCGGCAACCGCATACAACCAAAACCCAATAAACTTGGTTCAACACTTAACTTTTTAAACTTTCTCTTTTCCATAATTTAAATACTCCTGAAGTTCTTTACTATTAACAACCCTATAATGTGGTTTATAAGTTTCTCTATAAATAGAACTATGACTAACACTCTTATAGTCATAATTCAATAATTTAAGTTCTTTTGGTAAGAGAAAAACCGCTAATTTTAATAAAAATAACTGCTCTCTTCTTTTAGAAGAATTAACAAAAGCCTTATTCAATAATTCAATATCAATACCTTTATAAAGATAAACCCGATACATACTATTGCCTACATACTCAAAATATTCTGTCTCAACAACAACCTCAAAAAGTTCATCCTTTAAAAATAACAAAGTATCAACCTCATTAATCAAATGACCTGGTCCCATATAAGCTTGATAAAGAACTTTAATAAAATCAACCGCCTCCATTTTAGAATATCTCTCATAATGAAACTCTAAAACTTTTAAAAGAGATTTAATAAAAAAGTATAAAGTTAAACTAGCAATATAAATTAAAGTAAAAAGTACTTCAAATAAAATTATTAAAAATAAATGTCTTCCTAAAACTTCTGGTAAAAAAATAAAACCCAAAACACACAAAAATATCACGACCCAAAGAATAATTTGAAATATTTTTAACTTATTAAACATTTTCATAACATTATTATACCTTTTTTAGACTTTTTATAGTAAAATAATTATATATTCTAGGAGGTCTATATGTTATTTACATTAGGTATTGGTTATGACTCAGCAAATCTATTTAACTTTTTAGGTGATTGGGTCTTAGAAGAAGTTTTTCCTTTGTTTGGAAAGTCTATTAGATGGGGACATTTAGTTTGGCTAGGTATTATTTTACTTGTAATTATAATTTTAATTTTAATTCTCGTATTCTCTAAAAAAAGTAAATCTGAAGTTGTCGCAAAAGTGCCTGAAGAAAATGAAAAGACACCTTTACAATTAAATGCTACTACAATTTCTGAACTTGAAACTGAATCTAAAATATTAATTAGAGATGCTAACTCAAAAGAAGATGTTGAAGAAATTAAAAGAGCTGTCATTCTTAAAAGAGAAGAGATACTCAGAGAAGAAAGTGCTAAAGCCGAAACAGAAAATAGAAAAGTAAAAGCCGAAGAAGAGGAAGCATCTGCTAAACCTATTAAAATAGCTGGGCTTAAAAAAGAAGAAGAGAAAAAGCCTGAAACTGTTGAAACTGATACTTCTGGTGAACTTCCGGTTTATTATGGTGAAAGAGAAGTAGTCGTTAAAGAAAAAGATACAACTGCTGAAAAAGTTGAACCTGTTAAAGTTTTAAAAAAGGAAGATAGAGTTCAACCTAAAAAGGAAAGTGTTGCTCCTAAAAAAGAAGAAACAAAGAAACCTGAACCCAAAAAAGAAAAAAAAGTTGAAACTAAAAAAGAAGTTACTACACCTGAAAAGAAAGAAGTAACAACTGCTAAAGAAGAACCTAAAAAGAAAAGAAAAACTATTTATCGTTTAACTAAAAGAGACGAAGATAATAAATGGCTTATTAAAAAAGACGGAGCCGATAGACCAGTTAAACTATTTGACTTATTTAAAGAAGCCGAAGATTTTGGCAGAGATTTAGCTAAGAAAAACAATGCTACTTTAATGATTTATACTCAAGAAGGCTCTCATAGATACACCGTTAAATCTGATAGTAAAGCTAAAACAGAACCTAAAGAATAATGAACTATTTAGATACTTTCAATAAAACGCAAGAAAAATTGCAAGCCTATTTTTATGTCACTTCTCTAGATTCTTGGGACTATGAAACCGAAGCCCCTGAATTAAATAATCTTCTCCGTATAAAGAAAATAAGTATCATTTATGAAGAAATAGAAAACATTAAAAATAATCCTGAATATCAAACATCTCTTAAATATTTATTTGAACACTTAGATGAGTTAAATGAAATAGATAAAAGAAGAGTGACTGTAGCTTACAAAGATAATATCATTACCTTAAAAGTTCCAACCAAAGAATTATTAGAATATCAACAACTTTTAAATGAAGCTCATCCTGTTTGGGTAAAAGCTAAAACAAATAATAATTTTTCCTTATTCCAACCATATCTAGAAAAAATAGTACTTTTTAATAAAAAACTAGCTAAATATCTAGAAACTGAAAGTGTTAAAGGCTATGATGTTTTACTAGATTTATATGAAGAAGGTATGAATAAAGTAAAATATGATGCTTTTTTTAAGACCCTTCAAGAAGAATTAGTTCCCTTCATTTTAGAAACAACCCAACAAAAAAGAAAGATAAACAAAAACTTAACTAAGAATGTTTTTTCTCCTTCTAAACAAAAAGAGTTCTCAAAATACTTAATAGAACAATTAGGCTTAAATAAAAGTATTGCCGTTCTCAAAGAAGCTGCTCACCCTTTCACGGCGGGGACTAGTAAATATGATATTAGATTAACAACCCACTACTTAGAAAATAAACTTGATTCTGCTATTTTCTCAACTATTCATGAAGCGGGGCATGGTTTATATGAAAGCCACATTGCCGATGATTTACAGTTCACTAATCTAGGTGGAGGCGTTTCTATGGGAATACATGAATCTCAATCTCGCTTATTTGAAAATATGTTAGGAAGGGATGAAAACTTTTGGAAAGCTCATTTTCCTAAATTAAAAAGTATCTTTAATAAAGAATTAAAAAATGTTTCTCTAGAAGACTGGCTAAATTATATAAATTACCCCAAAAGAAGTTTCATTAGAACCGAAGCCGATGAATTAACTTACCCACTTCATATTATGTTAAGATATGAAATAGAAAGGGAACTTATAGATGGTCATTTAAAAGTTAAAGATTTGCCAAAAACTTGGAATAAACTATTTAAAAAATACTTTAACTTAAAAGTTCCTAATGATACTGTTGGAGTTCTTCAAGATGTCCATTGGGCAGGTGGTAGTTTTGGTTATTTTCCAACCTATGCTCTAGGTAGTGCCATCTCTGCTCAAGTTTATAATTCAATGAATAAAGATATCAATATCAAAGAAGCATTAAGTAATAATATTCAAGAAATTAATAATTGGTTAACCGAACATTTACATAAATATGGAGCTTTAAAAACACCAACAGAAGTCTTAAAAATTGCCACAGGTCAAGATTTTAAACCTGCATATTACATTGCCTACTTAAAAGAAAAATACTCCAAAGATATTTAATAATTGACTAAAAGATAAATAACTTCCTTTTTTTGACATTATTTTTATTTATATGCTATTATTTATATGTTCGGATAGTTATTTGATAGTTGTTTCCACTGGAGGAAACAGATGAAGAAAATAGATAATAATAGTTATGAAATCGTTAAGATTATGATAATTAGCCACTTAGAAAAACATTCTGAAGTGAGCAAAAAAGACTTACTAGCTTATGTAATAAGCGAATTAAGCAAAGATGATTCCTTAAAAGTTGAAAATATTAAAGATTTATTAACAGAGATTAAAGCCAATTTTAATTCAGTATTAAAGGAAATGAGTTTAGAACATTTAATACCAGAAATAAAAACTAAAAGTGTAAAAGAAATAATCACTTTAATAAAACCGCAAGAAAAAGTTGAAAACATTACAGTTAAAAAAGAAGAATACAAACTTGATACTAAAAACATTAAGCCAACTGTAATTGAATCTATTCTTAAAAATTGCCAAGCTTTCCCTAAATCTTTAAAAAGAGACATTATAAGCAAAGTACTTACTGAGTTAGGACTAACTCCTGAGGAAGATAAAGACCATAAACCTGGTTCCAAATTCCAACAACTAAGTACCTATGTTGCTTCAATTGTTATGCAACTTATTAATGAAAAAAAGTTGAGTATTAAAAATGATTTACTCTCTATTTATGAAAAAGAAATAGAAGCGCCCAAAATCAAAACACTTAAATTAGAAAACAAAAAAGAAACCGTTCCTACTGAAACTAAAGTCCTTATAAGTAAAAAGCCTCTTCCTCAAATTGTTGAGAAAAAAGGATTTCAAAAATTAAAAGCTCGAATAGATTCAATAGAAGCAAAAAGAAAACAACAACTAGACACCTTAACAACCGAACTAAAAAGTATTATATTAGAAGCATTATGTCAAACTAATTCTACAAGTTTTGAACAACTCTGTGTTGATTTAATTTGTAAATTATATAATGTTGATTTTTCTAATGGAATTGTTTCAGGTGGAGTGACAGACCATGGCATTGATGGTTATGTAATGGTCGCTGACCCTCTCGGTTTCCCACCTAAAAGATTAGGTATTCAATGTAAATGTTTCAAAACCAAAGATAAAGTCGTTCCCCCTTTAACAATTAGAGAGTTTCTCGGTTCTTTATACGGACAAAGTTTCCGCAAAGCCTTTTTAATTACCACTGGACAATTTGATGAGTACCAAATGAGTATTCATTGTGTTAGTGATGAAGGTCAATATGCCTTTGTTGATAATTTCTATAATAAACAAAAAAACTTTTCTGAAAAAGCTAAAATATTAATAATTTGTATCAATGGAAATACTTTAGTTGAATATCTATTACAATACAAATTAGGCTTTATCTATAATAAGAAAGATAATATTATTGATTTTGATCCAAAATACTTTAATTAAGACTTTTTATTTTGGACTGATTTAATAAACTGAAACAACAAAAAATCATCACCTTTAATATGGTTTTGTAACCATTGTGATAAAAAATGGCAAATATCTTTAGCTAATTCTAAACTCTTTTTTTCATCATTTAAATTAGTATACTGTTCGGCAACCTCGCCTACCTTTTTCTTAAACTCATCATGCACCGAATTGTGATAATTCCGATTAGGGTAATTATATTGCTTAGAAATTAACTCTTCACTTCTAAAATGTTCCACTGCATAATTAACTAAAAAATTAAGACTTTGTAATATTTGAGTTTTATCAATATCACCTTTCTCAATTCTATCACTTAATCTTTCTACCTCATCAACTAAACTTTTATGTTGCTCATCAATCTCTTTATTACCTAACTCAAAGCTACTATTCCAGTCCTTCCCCATATTATTTCTCCTTTATTATCATTTATCAAATATATAGATATATTTTATATGGTAAATTAAATTATTCAAGAAAATATCAAAGAAAGTGTTATTTTTTGTTAATTAAACCCAAATATCTCGGAAATAAGCCACAACTGCCCGTGAATTACCACTATTTTGATAATTAGGGTAAAACTGATAAAATAAATGAATTTCAATAATCGCTGTGCTTGCAGACACATTCAAACGGTAGTAATCTTGCTTAAAAGTTAAATTATTAGCATTATGATTTTTACTTTCAATAAAAGCAAATCCTTTAGCTAGACTCTTATCATGAAAATCTTCTTGGAAATCTTCACTATCATTTTCATAAGAAACACAACTAGGTTTCTCAGTATCTATTTTATAACTATTATCTCTATTTATATAAACAAAATCAGTATTTCCATTGATATAATATCGTCCATATTTATATTTAGGAACAGGAATATGAATATAATTATCACCTAAAATCCTTCTTAATTCAATAATATCAGTATTACTCCATTCCTCTAAATATTCAGGAAAAGAAATATCATTATCAATAGAACTATTAGTACTTTCTACTTCACTAGAACTACTACTTATTTCACTAGGTTTTCTAGAATATGATGTTTCAGTACAGCCTACTAAAATAAATAAAAACAATAATACTTTTTTCACTTACCTACCTCAATACTAATATTAGCATAATTACTATCTAAAGTGTTAACTTTTATCTTGTATTTTATGCTTTCTTTATTATTAAATTTCCCAGAATAATAAAAATAATTAGCATATTTCTCTTCTTGAATATCAAAGACATCACCCTCATAAAATAAATCGTCTTGACTAGAATAAAACTCTGTTTCAAAGCCTACTTGTCTTATTAACCTTATTTGCTCAAAGATATTATTCTTACCACTACTCAAAGATGGAGTATTACTATGAGCAATATCAGTAAATACCTCTTTACTTAACTGCAAAGTATCAGTGTATTCTATAAAGTCTCCTGTAATATTAGAAAACTTTGCAATTCTAGAATCAACATGGGTTAATCTAATGCCAGGTTCTTGATACATAGCCGAATTATTACCAGCATAGCCATGCGAATCTTTTTCATTCAAAGCTGTGGGAGTTAAATATTCTAACATTAAATATTCAGCAAAAGGAGTACCATTATAATTTATCGTTGGTAAAATAACAAACTCTCCACTTTCACTAGTGGGTTTTAGATTAACAACTTTATTTTCTTTAACTATCTCTGGATTTACCCAATTAAACATATATTTAGAATAAGCATTATGGTCACCTATATTAAAATCCATCATATCTAAACCACCTAAAGCCCCAATAGAACTCTCAGACTGCATATCATAATAATCAGGTAACCCTAAAATATGTCCCGTTTCATGAATATAAGTATGAGCATCTAAACTCCGCCCATAACCATCATACATAAAATCAATACTACTCCAAGCATAAATAGAAGCATTAGGCGATTTTCTATCTGCTATAATATTATCTTGATCTAAATAAGTAAAAGCCCACCAATAATCTGGCTTAT
>JAISJY010000090.1 GCA_031261365.1 Caryophanales bacterium
TATATATATATATATATATATGCATTTTTAACTTCGTTTTGTAACTTATTTTTTAATTTATCAAATAAACATTTAAAGACAAGCTAAATAATTGGTTTGTCTTTTTTTGCGTTTCTAATTATTTACAAAAGGAGCATAATTAAAATGAAAATGGCATTTAAAAAAATCGTTGCGTTTCTAGTGTTTTTATCTTTGACAATATTATTGTATGGTTGTATAAATACAATTAAAACAATAACTGTGTATTTTTTTAGCGAAGGAGTTTTCTATGATAATAAAGAACTTTCAACTTCACACTTTGAACTACCTACTCCAGAGGTTGAAGGGCATACCTTTGTTAATTGGTATGTTGATGAAGATTATAAAAATGTTTTTGATCATAAATATTTTGATTATTTGGTAAAAGAAACAGAAACTAAATCAATAACCGTTTATGCAAAATATGTAATAACAGATTACAATATTACATATCTTTTAAATGGTGGTGTAAATCATTCGTTAAATCCTAATAATTACAATATGTTTAGCGATACAATTACTCTTCAAGCTCCTTCAAAAGTTGGGTATGCTTTTGCTGGGTGGTATACTAATCCAAGTTTCACAACACAATTAGAATATATATTAACGGGTACAACAGGCAACCTTACTTTATACGCTAAATGGCTTGCTAATCAATATGTTTTAACATTAGTATACAATGATGGTGTTACTTCTAACACAACAATAACTGTGTATTATGATAATACTTATTCAAATCTTCCTTCGCCTGAGAGAATTGGTTATACTTTTGAAGGGTGGTATTTAACTTCAAATCTTTCTGGAGAAAAGATAACAAATAGTAGTGTAGTTTCAATTACTGATAATACAACATTGTATGCTAAGTGGGATATTATTAATTATACGATAACATATCTAAATATGGATGGTGCAACTAATAACCCTAATAATCCCGCAACTTTTACATTTAATTCACCAATAATTGAATTATTTCCACCAATAAAAACAGGTTATACTTTTGCTGGTTGGTATAATAATCCATCTTTAACAGATACTTTCATATCTATTCCAGCTCAAACCACTTCAAATGTGGCTGTTTATGCTAAATGGGTTGCTAATGAATATAATGTTACTTTAATTTATAATAATGAACTTATTGAAAATACTGAAATTGTTGTAACATTTGGAAACTTGTATGGTGAATTACCTATTCCTACAAAGTCAGGATTTACTTTTGGAGGCTGGTATAAAGCTTTTGATTTTAGTGGCTCGGAAGTAAAAAATAGCACTATTGTTTCAACGGCGGCTAATCATACTTTATATGCTCTTTGGTTGAATATTACGGGAGTATTTCCTTCTGCGACAACAATAGATATTGGAAATGTAGATGTAGAATGGGAAAATTATTCAAGAAGAGAAGACTTTAAAACTTTATTTAATGGTTATTTTGATTATCAAAAATTAAAACAAGCTGGTCATGAAACTATAAATATTACGATGACATATACTATTAAAACTACTATGAGCGGTATAAATAAGGAAATTGCATATCAATTTAAAATTGTTAATGCAACAACAGGAGGACAATATTCTGAAACTCCTGCACATTGGATTACAGGGAGTAGTACAACTACTAGAGTTGATGTTTTTTCTGTTCCTTTAAGTGCTATTTCAAATAATGATGTGTATTATTTAGAGTTTAGATGTCGTAAAGATTTAGTTACTATCACTGCCAACAAAATACTTATTAACAATATATCATATAGTGTAGTGATAGATTCTGGTCAACCATTGTAAGCAAAATGAAGGTAATTATAGAAAAAGATAATTTATTGAAAAATCTTGGTGGTGGTGTGTTTATTCCACAAAAACCTCAAAAATAACTCCACAAAAACCTCAATTTTAAAAACAAGATGTAATAACATCTTTAACAGTTGCCACAAATGAAAAAGTCCAAATAGTGAAATAAAGTGTCATAAAGGTGATAAAATGCTTTGTTTTGAATGATTTTAAGACTTTTTGCAAAAGATAAATTTTATATATGTAAAAAAATAAAAATATCACTTGACAGATACTTTAAATAGTTTTAGAATAATTATGTAATCGTATACATATGAAAAACAATAATCCTACCATGAACGATGTTGCCCGTTTGGCAAATGTCTCAAATGCTACTGTGTCCCGTTACCTAAACAGTAAGACTTTTGTTGATAAGGAAAAAGCTCAAGCCATTGAAAAAGCGGTAGAAGTTTTAAATTATAAACAAAATAAAATAGCTAGATTTTTAAAGACTGATAAAACAATGCAAATAATGATGGTAGTTCCAGATATTGAAAATCCTTATTATGCTAAAATGTATAAAACAATTCAAAAGTTAGCTTATAAAAATGATTATACAGTTTTATTATTTAATACAGACGATAAAAAAGAAAAAGAAAAAGAAGCTTTAAAGTTGGTTGATGAATTAAGAGTAGATGGCTTAATATTTTGTTCTACTAATGATTACCCAGAAGTAATTGAGGGCTTAAAACAAGTAAATGCTTGTATTGTTTCTTCTAATTCTTTTGATAATTTTTATTTTGATACTGTTCATGCTAATAAAGGTGAGAGTGTTTATTTAGGCACTAAACACCTTTTAGATTATGGACATCTTAATATAGGTTATGCGGGAGGAACGGTTGGTTCTATCTTAAACAAAAGAAGAAAAGGTGGTTATATTAGAGCTTTGCAAGAGAGAAATATTTCAATAAAAGAAGAAAACATTTTTGATTATTCTTTTTCTATTGAAGGAGGTTTAAAAGCAGGAGAATACTTTTCAAAAAGAAAAGATATTACAGGAGTGGCTTGTGCTAATGATTTAATTGCCATGGGGATTATTCAATATTATATTAAGAATAATTTAAAACTTCCTCAAGAATTATCTATTGTCGGGGTTGATGATATTGAATATGCTAGTTATTATAATCCTTCAATTACTACAGTTAAAAATGACCCAGAAGAGTTTGCTATAAATGCTATGAACTTATTGTTGTCAAGATTAGATGGGACTTATAGTGGAGTTTCTCGAGAAGTATTTAGTTCCCGTCGTTTAATAATTAGAGAATCCACCAGAAGAAAGGAGTAATATGAAAAAATCAAGATTGGTAATGGTTGGTTTAGTTTTAGTCGGTCTTTCAACTTTAAATAGTTGTAAGAATGAACCTTGGGGTGATAAGACCAGAATAGTTTTTTGGACTCCTCCTTTTCCTGAACAAGAAACAAGAGATTGGTTAGTTAAATATACCGATAAATATAATGAAATAAATACCGATAATGTTTATATTGATTTACTCTTTATTGCTCAAGATGCATGGGAACAAACTTTAAAAACTTCTCAAGCAACAGGAGATGCTCCTCAATTATCGTTTGAAAATTATGCTGATATTTTAAGAAAAACAATGTCTGGTTTATATATGCCTTTGGATGATTATTTGCCTGAAAATGCCTTTGCTGATTTATATGAAAATGTTAATGAAATGACAATGGAAAATAACCAACACTACATTTATCCAGCTTTTACAGAGCCTTATTCAATGTTGTTTTACCGCAAGAGCATGTTAAATGCTGCTGGGGTAACTCCTCCTACTAGTTGGGAAGAAATGTATCAAGCTTCTAAAGTTTTAACAACTAAAGATAGATATGGTATTCAACTTATTCCATCTGCTCAATTAGGCTGGGCAATTTGGGGTTTTCAAGCTCAAGCTGGACATTATTTATTAAATGATAATTGGGATGCTCCTTTAGTTAATGATTCTTTTAATCATAGTTTATTTGATGTTTGGTACCGTATAAATAAAGAAGAATATACGACTAAAGTTGCTCAAGAAAGTTATACAATGATTACCCCTTTAGCAACCGGGAAAGTAGCAATGCAATTAGCAGGGTCTTGGGTTATTGGTCAATTAAAAAATGATTATCCTAATGTATTAGATGATATTGGTTATGTTCCTTGTCCAACTATTGATGGAATTGTTGATGGAGTAACCACATCGGCTATGGGTGGCTGGGGTATGGCAATGGATGCTCATGCGGAAAATCCTGTTGAAGCTGGTCATTTTATTAATTATCTTTTAGCAGGAGATACTAATATTATGTTAGAGTTCTTTAAATCAACAGGTTATTCTAAATTGTCTGGAAGAGTAAGTGTTGATGAATATATGAAGACTGCTCCAGAATCTGCTAATGACCCTTTTAGAAAGTTTATGGTAGAGAAAATAGCTCCATATTCTTTAGCAGAACCTATTTATATTTGGGAGATATCAAGAGACTATGCTCAAGCAATGGAGAGTACATATTTAAGTAACATATCTATAGATAATGCTCTTAAAGCTTTAGATAAGAAAATAAAAGATTATATTTTAGCTAATGAATTAGCAGGAACAAATCCCCAAAAGTGACAAAAATAAAATACAAGAGTGACCAAGTTAAAACAGCAATAATAGCTTTATTACCAAGTTTTGTTTTACTTACTACTTTTGCTATTATTCCAATTTTTCTTTCTTTAAGTAGTTCAACATTAGAAGGAAATAATTATATGGGCTTTAAGTTTGTCGGCTTTAGTAATTATCTTAAAGTCTTAACTGATAGTAATTTTTGGAAATCTTTTTTAGTCGGCTTTCAATATGTTTTAGTTATAGTTCCAATTCAATTAGTTTTAGCTTTCTTTTTAGCAAGTTTAATAATTAAATTAAAACAACCATTACAAAGTATTATTAAGGTTTGTATATATGTACCTTGTATTTTATCTGGCATTGTGGTTGGGGCTATCTTTATGTATTTATATGAATATGATGCTGGTCTTATTAATACTCTATTAAAGATTTTTAATGTTGATAAAGTAGCTTGGTTAGCAGATCCTAAAACAGCTTTAGTAGCTGTTGGCATTGCTTCTATTTGGGCTGGTTTAGGTTATGTAACTTTAGTAATGTTAGGTGGTTTATTAGATATTCCGAAAGATTATTATGAAGCGGCTAGTTTAGATGGGGCTAATATTTGGCAAAAGTTTTGGCATGTAACATTACCAGGAATTAAAAATGTTGGAGCCTATTTATTAATAAGTTGTTTTGTTTCTACTTTCCAAATATTTGAATTACCTTTTATAATGACAGGTGGAGGTCCTTTAGATTCTACCATGGGACCAATTGGCTATATTTATCAACATTTCTCTTATGATACAACTTTAGGTTTTACTTATGCTTCTTCTGTTTTAATAGCTTTATTCTTAGCTGTTGCTTCTTCTTTGGTCTTTAAACTTGTTAATTCAAGTCGTTCACAGGAGTAATTATGAATAAGAAAGTTAAAAATATTATCTTTTCTTTCATCGCTATATTAGTAATAATTATCTCTTTATTTCCTTTGTTTTGGATGTTTATTTCAGGCTTTAAGGCTAAAACAGAAATAATAGCTACTCCTTTTAAGTTTTTTCCTGATACTTGGGACTTATCTAATTATTTAGGTTTGTTGACCGGTAAAACTAATAGTATCTTTTTTCCAAGAGGAGCAAACTTTTTAACTTCAATGGGATTAACTTTGTTAATAAGTTTAGTAGCTGTTGTTTTAAGTATTTTAATTAATTCTTTAGCCGCTTATGCTTTTGCTAGATTAGACTTCCCTTTTAAGAAAACTGCTTGGTTGTATTATTTAATAACAATGTTTATACCGAGTATTTCTATTTTAATAAGTGCAACTCAAGTGACTAAGTTTTTAGGATTAACTAATACTTTACCTGCTTTAATATTACCCGGGGTAGTTTATGTTTGGTCTATATTCTTTTATAGACAATTCTTTCTCAATATACCCCGTTCATTGGAGGAAGCCGCTTTAATAGATGGTTGTAATAGATTACAAATATTCTTTAAGATTTATGTCCCAATGAGTGGAACTCCTTTTGTTATTATGGGAATAAGTGTTTTTCAAGGCTTCTGGAATGCTTTTATTTGGCCAACGATAGTAATGAAAAATCCTCAATTCATGCAAGTAAATCAGTTAATTGCTTATTTTAGGTCTTCACAAGGTATAGAGTGGCATATGTTAATGGCAAGTTCAGCTTTAGCCTCAATTCCTTTAATAGTTTTACTTATAATATTCCAAAAGAAAATAATGGAGGGTATCAGAATATCTGGTATGAAATAATGAACGATAAACAAATAGAAAAGATTTATGCTGGTTTATTAGGTAAATTAATTGGCATTAGATTAGGAGCTCCGGTGGAAATGTGGAGTCGCGAAGAAATCAAAGAAAAGTATCAAGGTAAAGAGGGTTATTTAGTTGATTATAAAAACTTTGCCTCTGATGATGATTCTAATGGTCCTACTTTCTTTTTTAGAACGCTTTTAGATTATGGAATTAAACCTTTGCCAGAAGATTTTGGCAAGACCTGGTTAAATTATGTTCCTTATTTACATAGTTTCTTTTGGTGGGGTGGTTATGGAGTATCAACAGAACATACTGCTTATTTAAACTTATTAAATGGAGTTAATTCTCCTTATTCTGGTAGTATTGAGAAAAACGGTTTGCTTATAGCGGAACAAATAGGTGGTCAAATATTTTCAGACTTTTGGGGCTTGGTTAGTTTAGGAAATATTGATATTGCTAAATATTATGCTAAATTAGCAAGTAGTGTTTCTCATGCTGGATTAGGAATAGATGGGAGTATTTTTGTTGCTAGTGCTATAGCATCAGCTTTTAATCAAAGCGATATTGAAGTAGTTATTCAACAAGCTTTAAATGAATTAGATAGTCAAAGTGCTTATAGATTATGTTTGGAAGATGTGATTAAGTTTGCTAAAAAGACTACTGATATAGAGGTATGTTATCAATATATTAAAACCAATTATTGGAAAGATAAGTTTGCTGGTAATTGCCATATTATTCCTAATGCCGCTTTAATGGTTATGAGTTTAATATATGGGAAAGGTGATTTTGATAATACTTTAAAGATTTGTAATGAAGCAGGTTTTGATACTGATTGTAATTGTGGCAATGTCGGAACTATTTTAGGAGTACTTAATGGACTTGATAAAATAAATGAAAAGTGGAGAGCACCTATCAATGATTTATATATTTGTTCTAGTGTTATTGGTTATTTAAATATTGTTGATATTCCAAGTATGGTTTTTGAAATAGCCCGACAAGCTCATAAGATTGATAAAGAATATAGTGGTAAATATTTAGCAGAATTAGAAGGTAATAATGATTTAAGTTTTGTTTTACCTAATTCTAGACACGGTTTTGTAAATGAAAAAAATATGATTTATAAGTATGTTTATTTTGGCAAAGAAAACTTAGACGATAATAGATATGACCCTGCCACTTCACCCACTTTATATAAGGGTGAAATCTTAACAATAACGGTTAAAGGTTTTGGTAAATATAAGATTTTTGTTGAAAATACCCAACATCAAAAGTTTTATAGTTATGAAACTAATGAAGAAAGTATTTCTTACCCTTTAACTATAAACGGTACTATTTTAAGATATGGAATTATTTATGAAGGTGATATTCAAATTAAAAATGTCAAGATAGAAGGCAAGGCTGAATATTATTTAGATTTTGCTAATCATCAAATAGAAGATTATGATTTATACCATAAAGAAATACAAGGCTGTACTCATTATTCAGGTTATTGGACTTTGAGTAACGGTAAGTTATTCACAGCTTCTACTACTGAGAGTAAACTATATACTTTTAAGTATTCTTTTTCTAATATTTCAGTAGAGACTAAGTTTAAAAAGATTTATTCAGGTAGTGCTGGTTTAATGTTTAGGGTTCAAGGTAATAGAAAATGTTATGAATTATTAGTAGAAGAAGAGAAAGTAGTTCTTTATAAATATAATGATGGGGTAGTAGAAACATTAATTTCTCAGGATTTTAAGACTAATGAAGAGATAATTTTGGGAGTTGTTTTTATAAAAGAGAACATTCAAATATTTATCAATAAGAAACTTTTTATGATGGTTAAAGATTATCAATTTATTATAAAAGGCAGTGTTGGTTTAGTAGCCAAAAATAATGCTTCGGTGGAGTTTTCTTATTTAGATATTAAGGAGGTAGACTAATGAAAAAGAGTTTATTTTTATTATTGTTGGGAGGTTTATTAATGGGTTGTCAAAATGTAAGCAGTACTTCAGAATTGAGTGTTTCGGGATTAAGCGAAGATGATGTTAAAGAAGCTAGACTATTAAAGATAAGTGATTATCAAGATAAAGTTAGAGCGTCTTATATTGGACAAATGGTTGGTGTTTCTTGGGGTTATCCTGTTGAATTTCACTCACATAGTGCCCTTTCTAATTCTCAAGTACCAACTTTTATGAATACAACTATTTTAGAAGCCTATAATCAAGATGATATTTATTTATCAGTAACAGCTTTAGAAGAGTTATATAACAATGGTTTAGATGTTTCTAGCCGTGATTTAGGTATTTTAATGTATAACCGAGATTTTGAATATTGGAATGGTAGTAATAATGATGTTTTAATTAGAGGTTATGCTCCACCTTTAGCTGGTTATCCTTTTGGTTTTGGTTATTTGACTGCTCGTTTTCCAGAAGGTAATTCTTATCAATGTGGTATATCTTTTGCTGGTTTATTATCACCTGGTATTCCTCAGTCCTCTAATGAATTAGCTAATCGTTTTGCTTCTATGACTGATTATGGAGACGGTATTTATGGAACACAATTTGTGGCAGCTATGTATGCAGAGAGTTTCTTTACGAGTGATTATAATGTTATTATTCAAAAAGGTTTAGAAGCAGTCCCTCAAGAAGCTTTAGTTAGATTAGCGATTAATGATGTTTTAACTTGGTATAATCAAGGTTTAGCTTTTGAAAATGCTCATAGTTTATTTATGGATAAGTATTGGTATGATGAAACTTATAATTGGATAAATTGGCCTTATGGAGGAGCAGATGGAGGACGGACAACAGGTATTAATTTAGATGCTAAGTCTTGTGCAGCTTTTATGGTAATGGGAATGTTATATGGGCAAGGTGATTTTGAAGAATCTATTAAATATACTATTAGAGGAGCTAATGATACTGATTCTAATGCAGCTTCAGTAGGAGGTATTTTAGCTAATATTTTAGGAACAAAGAATATTCCTATTAAATATAAAGCAGGTTTAAGAGGTGAACAAAAGTTTAAGTATTCAACTTATACTTTGGATGATGTTGTTAACAGTTTAACATCTTTAGTCAAAGAAAATGTTCTTAAATATGGTGGCAAAGCGGGGATTTATCAAGGGGAAGAAACCTTAGTTATTCCTAATTCTATTGGGACAGTGGTTGCGGACCATTATCAATGTAGTAAAAATCCCGAACCTATTGAAGAAACTTATTATACTGATGCAGAAATGTTAAAGTTTAGAAAGGTTACTGACCCGGGTTTTGAAAGACACAATTCAAAGTCTTTAGGTAATGATTGGAAAACTAATAATAATTCTAAAGTTGAAGTAGAGACTTATGTTGAAAATCAAGCACATACCGGCTTATCTAATGCTAAAATAAAAGCAGATGGTAATTTTAATTATATTTATAATACGGCTAATGCAAGTCGGAATACGATTTATGAGATTTCTTTTTATCTTAAAGGTAGTACAGATTTAACAATTAAATTGTTTGCTAATAGTTCTTTTGGGAAGTTAATTAAAGAGGAAACTTTTGAAATAAGTAATCAATGGATTAAAGTTAGTATGAGTTTTAATTCTATGGGTTATGATTCATTACAATTAGGAGTAGGTTTTACTTCTGATAATAATCAAGATTTTCTGCGAGTCGATGAACTCGTATATATACAAAAATAAAGGAGGATTGTATGAAGAAAATGTTAACTTTTGTTGTAGCGTTTATCATGGGAGGATTAGCAGTTTCTCCTATCCACGCTAAAGCAGCTCCAGCTGATTGGACTGCAGTTACGAGTAATGTTGTAGTTGATGGTGGGTTTGAGGGAGTAACAAGTGAAAGTAGTGCTCCTTGGGTCTTTGTGACCGGGGCGGTTGATTCTGAAAAGCCTGGTACAATAGCTATTGTTAATGATGTTTATTCTGGTCAATCATTAACTCTTTCAACAAGTGCTTCAAGTACTGATTTTCCAGAGATTTATCAAATAATAACCGTGAAAGCCAATACCGATTATTATTTCAATTTCCGTTTAAGAAACAATTTACCAATGACAAATGCCAATTTATATTTTGGTTTTTCAACAACGGTTTATGAAGATGGATATGATTATGTCCAACAACATAAGTGGATTGATACGGCTACTAATCATAATTATGATGGTACTAATCAAGAGTTTACTTTAGTTACAGGTAAGTTTAATCCTGGTAATAGAACTAGTGTTAGAGCATTTATTAGAGTTGGCAAAATGAATGTAACTATTGATGATGTTATTATTAGAGAAACTCTTTCAATTGTTCCTTTAAATGGCGAGAACCTTTTACAATATCCGGGTTTTGAAGGAACTGATAACCAAAACAATACTGCTTGGAAATATGAAGGAGTAGAAGGAAGAGAGTTATTTGGTTATGATGATGTGCGGACAACAGCCGTTTATACGCCTGGTCAAAGAATGCAAGATAAACAAATTGAAGGTTTTAAGAATCTTTATTTTGGAGTAGGTGCTGGTGGTGGAGAAACTTATCCTTTGATTTATCAAGAAGTAGATGTAACACCAGATACTGTATATTCCTTCTATGTTAATTTAACAGGTTGGGGTTCTTTATGGGGTGGTTGGGTTGGTATTCGTGATGCTGATGGAAACGATGTAGATGATGCTTGGACTTATTTAGATTATGGTGATATTTCTTTAGCAAGATATTTAACTGTTAGTGTTTCTGCTAATTCAGGTGATAATACTAAATTATACCCTTATATTAAAGCTGATATTGGTCCAACTTCTGGTGAATGGGGCAGTGGAGTTCAAGTGGATGATACATATTTCTTTGTTTCTTCTGATGTTCCTACAGGCAAAACTAATTTAATAACTAATCCAATTTTTGATGAGCAATGGAGTGATGAAACACATAATTGGTCTGGTTGGCAAGGAACTTGGGTTGGTAGTGAATGGGAATCTTACATAACTGCTTATGATGATATCAATGATGGTGGTCAAGGTTATGATGGAGAAAATGTTGCTAGAATTAAGCATTGGAATGCTCCTGGCACTTATTTTACCCAAAATGTTACTTTAGAAGCTGGTAAATTATATAATCTTGTTAGTAGAGTAATGAATGATTATGTGGAAGTATGGAAACAAGAAGTTGAAGGCAATGAGGATTCTTGGTTTAGAGATGACTATGCAACTTTTACAAGTCCTTTTATTGTTAAAGTAAGTAAAGGTAGCACTGTTTTATTAAATCAAGAATACCGTTTAGAAAGAGATAGAGCTTTCTTACCTTTGGGTGGAGATTTTGCTGTTAGTGAAGCAGGTTCTTATACTATTTCTTTTGGCTTTGATAGTAGAGCGGCTGGTAATTGGGCTGGGGCAGCTTTATTGGGTTCAGTTAGTTTATATGAAGTAACTCAAGAAGAAATAACACCTCCTAATTTTGAAAATCCAGAAGGTTATTTGTTCTCTTCAAGTGCTGATGTTTTAGTGGGTGATACAACTATTACAGTCGGAACAGAAATGACTGTTGCTACTTTATATACTCATTTGCAAACTGTTGAAGGTTATACTGTTAAAGTTGTTGATGCTGGTAATCTTGAGGTTTCTGGTGAGAAGTATTTAACAAGTACTTATAAATTACAATTGTTAGATGATGGTTCTGTTTTAGCCAAGACTTATACCATAAGTGCTACTGAGCATGAAGGTGGAACTGAGGGACCTGGTACAAGTGATGGACCGGGGACAAGTAATGGACCTGGAACTACAGGTGGTTGTAAACAAGGTAGTGCTAATAATGCTGGAACAAGTGTCTTGGTCTTATTGACAACAGTTTTATTTAGCTTGTTTATTTTTAGAAAAAAAGAATTATAAAATAAAAAATGTTTTGTTTGAAATAGTTTAGATTTAATGATTATGCACCTTTTATTTCTGCAGGTAATGATTTTATTATTAGGGATAAAGGGTGCTAATCAGTTTTTATAACAGAGACAATATTTTTATAATAAAAGAATGATAAAGGCGGTTTCAATACTGCCTTTTTTCAAAAAAGGATTAAAATATGCTATACTATATTGCATAGAAAAGAAGGGAAAACAATGAGTATTAAAGGGAGATTTATTATTGAAGGAGAGGAAGTTGGCTTTGAGTTATATGAAGAAATTGCTCCAATAACAGTTAAGAACTTTGTTGATTTAGTGAAGAGAGGCTTTTATAATGGTTTAACATTTCATCGAGTTATTAAAGATTTTATGATACAAGGTGGGTGTCCTGATGGAACAGGGGCAGGAGGACCAGGTTATACTATTTTAGGAGAGTTTAATTCTAATGGTGTTTTAAATAATTTGAAACATACTCCAGGTGTTTTATCAATGGCTCGTTCCACCGCTCCTAATTCGGCTGGTAGTCAATTTTTTATTATGACAAGTAATTCTCCTCATTTAGATGGAGAGTATGCGGGTTTTGGTAAGGTTATTAGTAATTATAAATTAATAGAAGACATTGCGTCTCGTCCTGTTGGTAGAAGAGATTATCCTTTAAAAGATATTCATATTGAAAAGGTGGAAATATTATGATAGAAGATTTAAAGATAGAAGAGTTTTTAGATGAGTTAAGTTCAACAACTCCAGCCCCAAGTGGAGGAACTGTAGTTGGCTTGTTAGCAGGTATTGCAACAGCTTTATCTGTTTTTGTTTGTAATTTAACAGTTAATAAAGAAAGATATTTAGAAAGTAAACCTAAAATAACTTCAATTATTAAAAAGTTAAATAAGTTTCAAATTGCTTTTATTGAGTTAGCTAATAGAGATGAATATGTTCTTTTTAAGTTATCTAAAATATGGGCATTACCAAAAAGCAGTGAAGAAGAAAAGAAAGATAGACAAGTTTTATTAGATGAGTTTAATGCTCTAGCTTTACAAGTTCCATATCAAATAATTTTACATTGTGAAGAATTGTATGGCGATTTAGAGTTCTTAGCAGTTTATGGAAATGATAATTTAAAATCTGATGTCTTAATAGCAGCTTACTTATTTAAAGCAGTAGTTTATAGTTCAACAGTTAATGTTAGAGTTAACTTTTCGGCTTTAAAATCTACTAGTGAGAGAGAGGCATACGCTAAACAAATTACGAAACAAAAAAAGAGAGTTGATGAATTTGTTAGTAATATTCAAATATTAACTAAATTTTAGGAATAGCAACTAAAGCAATAGCACCAGGTCCTAAATGAACTAAAACAACACCTGGCACTAAGTCATCTTTTATTTTGAAACCATCTAATTCAGGGAATTCTTTAATTATTTGTAAGAACTCATCTCTTAATTTTGGTTCATTAGTATGTAAAAGTAATAATTCATGTGTTTCAGGTTTAATTCCAATATCAATAGTTGCTTGAATAGCTTTTTTATAACATTGTTTTAAACTTTTACCAACTCCATATTTACAAATAGCACCGTCTAATAATTGTAAGATAGGTTTAATGCCTAAAAGGTTAGCCATAGTAGCTGCTCCAGGCGTAATTCTTCCTCCCGCTTTTAACCATTTTAAACTACTTGGAATAATGAAAGCTTGTGATTTACCAGCTCTCTTTAAGAGTGTTTCACATATTTCATTAAACTCATGACCTTCATCTATTAATCTTTGGGCTAATAAAACTTCATAACCTTCTAGTTGAGCAACTTCTCTAATATCTAAACATCTAACTCTTCCATTAAATTGATTAGCAATATTAACTCCATTTTCATAAGCAGTACTCATTTTTGAAGAGATAGGAATATAAATAATATAATCATAATCTTTTAATATTTCTGTAAAGGTTTCTTCAATATAAGTGGTTGCCATTTGGCTTGATTTATATAAGTTACCAGCTTTTATTTCATTTAAAAACTCATCATAAGTTAAAGTAACTGTATCTATAACTTCTTTGGTTCCACACGCTAAAGGTTTATGAAATATAAATATTCCTAATTCGTCAGCCAACTTTTGATTTATTCCTGCATCTGTATCACTAACTATTTTAATTTTTGCCATATTTTCCTGTTCTTTCGCTTTAATTTTATACTATTTTTACTGAAAGTATATAAAAAATGTAAAAAACACTCTAATGTCTGTTATTAATAAGCAATATGATAGAGTTCTTCAATGTCTTTAACAGAGGTAGGGCGAGGGTTTCCACCTGTACAAGGATCTATAAAAGCATCTTCGGCTAGTTGTCTTAAAGCACTTTCTTTAATGCCTATTTCTTTTAACTTTTCTGGAATATTGACAGATTTTGCTAATCTTTTTACCGCTTCAATAGCAGAGTCTGCAGATTCTTCTAAAGATAAACCTTTAATATTAACTCCCATCGCTTCTGCAATATCAGCATACTTTTTTAAAGAAGATGATTTATTGTATTCCATAACATACGGTAATAATAAAGCATTAGCAACTCCGTGTGGAATATCAAACCTAGCTCCTAAAGGATGAGCCATAGAATGAACTATACCTAAACCAACATTAGAAAAAGCCATACCAGCTGTGTAACTACCTAAAGCCATACCTTCTCTAGCGGTTATATCTTTACCATTATCAACAGCATTTTTAAGGTTTAAAGCAATAAATCTAATTGAACTTAAACATAATAATTCGCTTAATGGATTAGCACCTGGAGTTATATAACCTTCAATAGCATGAGTTAAAGCATCCATACCAGTGGCAGCAGTTAAACCTTTAGGCATACTAACCATCATTTCAGCATCATTGAAAGCAATTATTGGAATATCATTTGGGTCTACACAAACAAGTTTTCTATGATTTACTTCGTCTGTGATAACATAATTGATAGTAACTTCAGCAGCTGTTCCTGAGGTAGTTGCAAAACAAATTAAAGGAAATGATTTATGTTTAGTATCAGCAACACCTTCTAAACTGACCACATCAATAAACTCTGGATTATTAGCAATGATACCAACAGCTTTAGCAGTATCAATAACTGAACCTCCTCCAATTGCAATAATAACATCAGGTTTTTCTTCTTTAAAAGCTTTTAAACCGTCTAAAACATTTTTAACAGTGGGATTAGGTTTAATATCAGAAAAAATAGTATATTTAACTTTTTCACTTTCTAAAATATCGGTTACATATTTAGCAACATTAAACTTGATTAAATCACCATCTGTGAAGACAATTACTTTTTTAAATCCTCTTCTTTTTAATTCTGTTTTTAATTCGTTTCTACAACCAACACCAAAATAACTTGTTTCATTAAGTACACTTCTTGCCATTTGTGCCTCCTTTAAAGATATTTTCTATCTTATTAATTAAATGCTATCACAATTGTTAAAGAAATTAAAATAAATTATTGAAAATTAATAAAATTGTTGAAATTATGTGAGATAAAGAAAAATCCCAGTGATGTTATTCACTAGGATTATTGTTGTTTGTTGATGTTGGATGTCGTCGTATTTGAAGTCATTTTGTATTAAGTTGTCTTTTGTATTTAAATGTCGTGTGTTGACTTCTATATCAGTATAACATCTTTTTATTTTTTTGCCACAATTACTTTTTAGGAATAATGACTTGAATATTATGTTCAGCAAAAAATGTTAAATAATTATTAGAAAGATTAGCTGTTGTAATTATAATATCAATATCTTTAACACTTATAGAATTAGCCAAAAAGATTTCATCTATTTTACTATGGTCAATTAATAAGACTTTTGTTTTAGAATTGTCTGCCATTTTCTTTTTAATTAAAGACTGTTCAATAGAGGCTTCTGTTATTCCTTTTTCTAAAGAAAACCCTCTACAAGAAAAGAAATATATATCACAATTAAACTTTTCCACATATTTAATCGCATCAATACCTCCTGTTGAATTAGTCATTTTAGTTACTTCACCTGGAATAATATATGTTTTAGCATTAGTCTTATATGATAAAAGTTGTCCATTTCCTAATCCATTGGTTACACAAGTTAAATTTTTAAATTGGTTAAGGAGAATAATTATTTGAGCCACAGTTGAAGAAGCATCAAACATAATTGACATACCATCTTTAATAAACTTTATAGCCTCTAAACTCATTAACCTTTTTTCTTCAATAAAAGTTTGCTCTCTAATAACAAAAGAAGATTCATTACTTTTACTATCAGCAATACTAGCCCCTCCATGAACTCTTTTAATTAAACCTTTTAATTCCATTGAAGCTAAGTCTCTTCTAATGGTTGGTAAAGAATAATTTACTTTTTTTGATATTTCATCTACTGTTAAATAACCTGATGTTTTTAATAAGCCATATATGATATTTTGTCTTTCTTCTAACATTTGATACCTCTGATTGTTTTCGCTCATAATTATAACTAAAAATGATTAAAATGTCAATATTATGTTCAAAAATTGACAAAGGAATAAAGAAGAGTAAAATTATAGTAAGAAAAGGCGGGAGGAAAAGCGAATGCGAAGAAAAATGTTAATACTCTGTTCTATTTTTTTAGCAGGGTGTACTACAAATAGTAGTTCAAGTTCCATAGATAGTACAAGTATTTCTAGTGTAATTACTTCTACAAGCAGTGAATCAAGCGAGAAAGAGAGTTCAATTGATATGAGTTTATTTCCAAATTATATTGAAGACTATGAAGATTTAGATTATGAATTTAGTGATAAAGAAAAAAGTGATCCATTTTGGTTAGGCAATGTTATCTATAATGAAACAGTTTTAATGGTAGAGAAAAATGGTATTATTAGTGGAACTTTAAAATATGCTCCTAAAAAGATATTAGCAGTTAGAGACCATACTTGGCAAAATGTTTATGATAATTCTACTTATACTATTGAAGGTAAAAAGATAATTGCAACTTCAACAATTCCTCATTTACAAGAAGAAAACTTAGTGGGCGATAATATTCCTTTACCTTATAGAAAAGTAGAAAGTATTGCTAATGTTTTAACGGATTATGTTTTAATGGGAGGAGCAGTTTATACTGAATCTCCTTTTTATTATGGTAACCAAGTCAATGTATCTTATGTTTATGATGTTAATGATATTGATTTAGAAAGTTATCCAACAAATGAGGTTTCTTCTTTTCCCAAAGCAGTTGCCAAATTAACAAATAAAGAAACTTTAAGAATATCAGCTCTAGGTGATTCAGTTTTAGAAGGATGTTCTTCTTCTAGTATGTTTAATCATGAACCTTTTTTACCTAACTTTATGAATCTAACTAAAACAATATTAGAAGATAAATATCAAACTTCTGTTGTTCTAAATAACTTATCGGTGGGTGGTAAAGAATCTAATTGGGGAGCATCTCCAACTCAAATTAATGCTCTTAAAAATAGTAATCCTGATTTAGTATTCTTACATTTTGGTATCAATGATGCAGGTTCTAGAGTTCCTAATTCTTCATTTAGAGATAATATGGAGTTTATTGTTTTATCTTTATTAGAAGACAACCCTAATGTTGAAATTGCTTTATTAACTTTCTTTAGTCCTAATCCTCAAGTATATGACACTGATTTATTAGATAAATATCAAGGAAGATTAGAAACTATGGCTAAAAATAATGCAAGGGTTCAAGTTATGGATTTATATAAAATGAGTAAAGATTTGTTATTAGATAAAAGATATGAAGATTTCACCGCTAATGGTATTAATCACCCTAATGATTATACAAGTAGATTATATTTACAAGCTATTTTAAGTAAGTTATATAAATATTAGAAAGGAAAAAATATGAAGAAAACAAATTATGTAGTGTTGGGTTTATCAGTGTTTTTATTATCAGGATGTATTCCTCCACCTCCTAGTAGTGCTATTGATAATAGTGAGGAAGTTAGTTATTCAGTTCCAACAAGTGAAGAGATTGATTATAATGTTGTTGATACTTTGTCAATAATGATTCCACAAGGCAATTCCAATGAGACAACAATGATTGATTCTGCCATCGTGGGCTTTAATGACATTTATCCGAATGTTACTTTTGAAAAGAAGTATCTATCACATGCTAATTATGAATCAACAGTCCGAAACCAATTTATTGCCAATACCTTACCAGATATTGTTTGGTCTAATTCACCAGATTTCTTATTCTTAGTTGATAAAGGTATTGCTTTACCTTTAAATCCTTATATCAACAATGCTATTGAGCAAGGAGAGTTTGATTTAGAAAGAGATTTTTATACTCAATTTCTAGATATGGGTAAAAAGGGAGCAAATTATTACTGTATTCCAAGAAGTCAAGATAGTGTAGTAACCTTTTATAATAGAGATTTAATTAGAAAGGTGGGGGGGGACGACTTACTAGCATATATTCAAAATGGTTGGACTTGGGATGATTTCTTAGTTGTTTGTGATGCGGTTAGAAAGTATCAAAACAATTTAAACAGATTTGATTATTATGCTGTTGATATGAATATTACAGGTTGGTTATCAGTTAGTTATCCTATTTTAAGGTCTTTCGGTGGTGAAATATTAAATAGTGAAGGTGAACTTGTTATAGATTCAGCTGAAACAAGACAAGCTTTAAATGTTGTTCATGAAATGGTTACAAAAGGTTATGCTGTTTCTTCTGGTCAAACTAGTGGTTCATCTTTTGAAGTTGGGACAAGTGCTTTCTTATTTCAAAGTGCTGCTGTTTCTTTGTTTTCTGAAAGAGCCGCTTTAAAAGGAAAAATTGATATAGTTTCTTTTCCTAGATTAGGACCAACACCAAAAATTGGAGCAGGTATTGCAGGATATACAATTAATTCAAAATCTACTAGAAAAGATTTATCATGGGCTTTTATTCAACATTTAATATCTTATGAAGGACAACAACAAATGGCAGATGGTGGTTTAGTTTTACCTTCAATTAGAAAAGATTTAACTGACCCAGAAACTGCAAATTGGTTAAAAGGTTGGGATGATTTCAATATGGATGCTTACTTATATGGCAGTGAATATAAAATAACTGCTGAGTTCTTGAGTTATGTTGATACAAAATATAAATCTGGTTTAGATTTAGCAACTAATGATTTATTTAATAATGTTTCAAATAAAGATAAAGATGTGGAACAATCATTACAAAAAGGTATTTTATTATTCTTAGAAGAACTAGAACAATAGTATGAAATTTAGTGCAAAGACATTTGTTAAAAAGAATATAAACGGTTGGTTATTTAACCTTCCTTTATTTATTGGCTTATTAGTATTTACTGCTATACCAATGGTGATGTCTTTGTTATATTCGTTTTATGAAACAGATGGTATAACTGCTATTCCGGTGGGGTTTGCTAATTATATTAGAATATTTACCCTCCATGATTCTCAATTACCAAGAATACTCTTAAATACCATTATTTATACTTTAATATCTATACCTTTAAACTTAGTGCTTTCCTATTTGTTAGCAGTTTTATTAAACACTAAAGTCAAAGGTCTTGGTATTTTTAGAGTTGTTTATTATTTACCTGTTATTATTCCGGGTGTGGTTGCAGGTTTATTATGGAAAGATATTTATGATAATACTTATGGTATATTTAATAAAATATTATCTTTCTTTGGTATTGCTCCACAGACTTGGTTTTCTGATGCTAAGACGGCAATGGCAAGTTTGTTATTAATGAATGTTTGGGGTATTGGAGGAGGAATGATATTATGGTTGAGTGCTTTTAAGAATATTCCTGCTCAATTATATGAAAGTGCCAAGTTAGATGGGGCAGGTCCTATTAGAAGATTTCTGCACATTACTATTCCTTTATCAACTCCGATGATTTTCTTTAATGTTATTACTTCAATTATTGGAACTTTACAATATAATGGTACTTTAACTTTTGCTGGTAGGGCCGGAAGAGGTCCTGATGATTCCTTATATATGTATGGGGTTAAAATATACAATGAAGCATTTGTTAGAAGTAATGTCGGTTATGGTTCGGCTTTATCATGGGTTTTATTAATTGTGGTCGGTTTGATTACTTTAGTATTGTTTAAGACTAGTAAATGGGTCTTTTATGGAGAGGATAGTTAGTATGGCTTCACAAACATTAATAGATAGTAATAAAAAGGCACGCATTTGGAATTATTCAAAAGTGGGTGTTATTTATTTAGTATGTATTATTATTGGAATTATTTTAGTATTTCCTTATACTTTTATGGTTTTTAAATCTTTAATGACCAGTGATGAAGTTATAAATCCTAATGTTGTTTTCTTTCCTAGTAATCCTCAATGGAAGAATTATTTAGATATATTTACCGCAGATGGAGGGGCTTATTTAAAAGCTTTAGGTAACTCCTTAATAGTTATATTATTTAATGTTATTGCTATTCCTATCAGTGCTTCAATAATTGCTTATTCTTTTGCTAAATTAAAGTTTTTTGGACACAAAATAATGTGGGTCGCGATGATGTTAACAATGTTTTTACCAGGTGTTGCAACTCAGATACCTTTGTATGTTATGTATGCTAAATGGGGCTGGTTAGACAGTTTGTTACCTTTAACTATTCCTAATTTGTTTGGTGGTAGTGCTTTTTATATATTTTTAATTCACCAATTTATGAAAGGTATTCCTCAAGATTTATTAGATGCGGCTAAAGTAGAGGGGGCTAGTGCTTTTAGAATATATTGGTCTATTGTTTTACCTTTATGTAAACCTGTTTTAATTTATATTATGGTAAGTATATTTATTGCAAATTGGGGTGATTTCTATGGACCTTTAGTTTATATGTCTTCAAGTGATGCTCCAAGAACTATTGCTTATTATGTTTATTTAAGAGCAATTGAAGGAGATTCGGCTTCTCAATTAGCTCATGTTAGGATGGCCGCTGGTACTTTTATGACTATTATTCCAGCTATATTGTTTGGTTTATTCCAAAAACAACTGACCGAAGGAGTTGTTATGACAGGACTGAAAGGATAAATTATGAAAAAGAAATTATTTTTACTGTTTCCTTTGTTGTTAGTGGGTTGTACACCTGAGATTAAAACTAGTTCAAGCTTTGAAAGTAGTGAAGAAAGTTCTAGTGCTGAACCAATAATTAGAGTAGAAGATAAAAGAGATATTGATGAGTTTGAATATTCTAATAATTCTTTAGCAATTACCGATGAGTTAGGTAGGACTATTGCTCCAGCAGGTCAAAGAGACCCTAATCTTTTTGTTGGTATTTTTTATCATATTTGGCATGGTTATCATAATGATACAGGTAAAATATATGATAATACAAAATTATTAGCCGAACACCCTGATGATTTATATAACATTAGTGGAACTTCTTTGTCTCCTTTAAACTCTTTTCATTATTGGGGCGAGCCAATGTATGGTTATTATAATAGCAGTGACCCTTGGTTAATTAATAGACATATGGAAATGTTAACTCAAGCAGGTATTGATTATTTAATGTATGATTTAACAAATGCGGTTATTTACACTCAAGCAATTAATGCTATATTTGAAGAATTAACACTTTTACAAGCTCAAGGATTTAAAGTTCCAAAAGTAGCTTTTTATACTAATAGTTATAGTGGGCAAACTGTTAAAACTTGTTACAATAATTGGTATAAAGAAGGAAGATATTCTGATTTATGGTTTAGATTTAATGATAAACCTTTAATCGTGGGTGTTAAAGATGAGTTACCAAGTGATTTAAAAGAAGAGATATTAGATTTCTTTGATTTTAGAGAATCTCAATGGCCTTATGGTTATGGTAAAGATTTAAAGAACGGTTTCCCTTGGATGGATTGGGATTACCCTCAAAAGAATTATAATGGGACAATTAGTGTTTCTTTAGCTCAACATCAAGGAGCAAGAATGTCAGAAGGTCCTTTATCAAATTGTGGAAGAGGCTTTGATTATACAACTTATGTCAATTCCAGCGATAAAGTTAATGAGGGGACGAACTTTCAACAACAGTTTGATACTGTTTTTAATAGTGGTAAAAAATATACTAATGTTTTTATAACAGGCTTTAATGAATGGATCGCGATTAAAATGCAAGATGGTGAAAGAGTCTTTTTTGTTGATAACTTTAATGAAGAGTATTCTCGGGATGTAGAAATGAATGTTGGAGGGTATGGTGATAATTATTATTTAGAAATGATTAAGAATGTTAGAAGGTTTATGTATAGTGAATCTGAACATTATATTTATGAAACTAGTGATATTGGTATAAGCACAAGTGAGGAAGAGGCTTGGGCAAGTGTTTCTAGTAAGTATTTAGATTTTGTTGGAGATGCTAAAGCTAGAAATTATATTTCAGCAGATAAGGTTAATTATTTAGCTGATGATACTAATAGAAATGATATTAAAACAACTTATGTTTCTCATGATGCTGATAATTTATATGTTAGAGTAGAAACAAAAGAGAATATTACAACTCATACTACTAATGATTTGAAATGGATGAACCTTTTAATTAGAACAGATTTTAAGGAAGGTAAAGAAAGTTTTGGAGGTTATGATTATATTATAAACCGAAAGCCTAGTGCTGAAATAACTTCTGTTGAAAAGTATAATTCACTTTTGAAATGGACAAGTGAAGGTGAAGCTAGTATTAAAGTAGAGGGCAAAGTTATCATGTATAGCATTCCTTTATCTCTTATTGGTTTAGATGCTGAAAACTTTCATTTAGAGTTAAAAGTATTAGATAATGTTTTTCAAACAGGAGACTTCTATGATACTTATATTTATGGTGATTCTGCTCCTTTAGGAAGGTTAGGGTACTCTTATGGATATTAAGAAATTATGTTTAATAAGTGGGTTATTATTAGTGGGTTGTCAACCTGCAGTTTCCAATAGTAGTTTAGAAAGTAGTCAAGAAAGTTCTAGTAGTTTTATCAGCAGTAGTAGTATAGAAGGAGAGAATAAAGTGGTTGATGAAAGAGGATTAAGTGAATTTGATTATTCATTAGCAAATCTAGTTGGTAAAGACCAATTAGGAA
The DNA here is from genome assembly GCA_031261365.1 of Caryophanales bacterium. Taxonomy (GTDB): domain Bacteria; phylum Bacillota_I; class Bacilli_A; order RFN20; family JAISJY01; genus JAISJY01. The sequence goes on from JAISJY010000090.1 coordinate 23,024, forward strand.
GACTTATTGAAAGAAAAGATAATTTTAAAAGTAATAAAGTTAATGTTGGTTTGTTTTATTCAATGTGGTTAGGGCAACATTCTACGGAGCAACAAGCTATTTATAATATTTCTTATTTATTAGAAACAGAGGAAGGAACAAATGCTTTATATTCAGATGCTGATAATCCTTTAACTAGAATGAATGAGTTTCATTTTTGGGGAGAGCCTTTATATGGTTATTACAATACTAGTGACCCTTATGTTTTAACAAGACATATTGAAATGTTTATTAATGCTCAAATTGATTATCTTTGTATTGATGCTACTAATTTAATTGTTTATACTTCACCGACTAAAACTTTATTTGATTTACTAGGAAAGTTTCAAAGACAAGGCTTTAAAATACCTAAGGTTTGTTTTTATACTAATTCTAATAGTGCTAAAGCGGTTAATAAGATATATGATGAGTTTTATAAGAGTGGAGATTATGCTGATATTTGGTTTTATTTAAATAGTGATAAACCTTTAATTATTGGAGTTACTCATGATAGTAATGGAGCAAGTGACCAAGTTCATAATCCTGCTTTTAATGATTATGTAAGCGAAGAGATGATGGAATATTTTGATGTTAGGGAATCTCAATGGCCTAATATGCCTTTTAATGATAATGGTATTCCTTGGATGGATTGGGCATACCCTCAACAGTTACATTATACTAGTAAATCAATGGCAATTCCTGTTGCTCAACATTCTCATTCTAGAATATCAGTTTCTTATATGGACCCTGAAAGTCATCGTGGCTATAATAATTTAACTCATGAATTAGAGGATTGGAAAGCTGGTCGGAGTTTTCAAGATATGTTTGACACGGCTCATACTATTAGCCAAGAAAATCCAGGAGTTATTAATAATTTTTTAGTTACTAGTTTCAATGAATGGATGGCAATTAAATATAAAAATGGTAATGGAGTTTATTTTGTAGATGTTTTTAATAAAGAATATTCCAGAGATATTGAAATGATGAAGGGTGGCTATGATGATAATTTCTATTTACAATTATTAGAGAATGTTAGGAACTTAAAAATGACAGATTATGTGGAATATGCTAAAGATACTTTAGATATCGATATTAATTCTGCTAATGCTAAATCAGTTTGGAAACTAGCTAAGGCTAATTATGTTGATATGGGAGAAGATGCTATTAATAGAAGTTATAGAGGAGCTACTTCTGGAGTTTATTATACTGATAATTCAGCTCGGAATGATGTTGTTAAAGTTAAAGTTGCTCATTCTAATGAGAAAGTGTTTTTCTATATTGAAACTAAAGAACCTTTAACTGAATATCTTGAGGGTGATACTAAATATATGAATATTCTTTTAAAGACTGAGGAGAGTGAGAATAATTTTGCTGGTTATAATTATTTGATAAATAGAAATATTGCTAATGGTCAAAGTAGTGTGGAAGTATGTGATGGTGGCTATAACTTTCATGAAGTAGGGAAAGCTGAAATAAATATTAATGGTAATGTTTTACAAGTGGCTATTCCTAGAAGTTTATTAGGATTAACTAATCCAAGCTTTGAGTTTAAAGTTACAGATAATATCACCCATCCTGAAGATATTATGGACTATTATGTTAGTGGTGAAAGTGTTCCTTTAGGTAGGTTAAGTTATGCATATTAAGCAAATAATACTTATATGTGCTTTGTTTTTAGGAGGTTGCACGGTGAATAATTCATTAAGTAGTGAAACTTTAAGTGAAAGTATTGAAAGTAGTAAAACCGAGAGAGTAATGCATAATCATGCTGTTTATGATGGCATTCCTTATGCTGATACTCTTTGGGAAAGA
>JAISJY010000099.1 GCA_031261365.1 Caryophanales bacterium
TCAGGAGTTTCAATATATAAATCTTCAAAAGGTTCACACTTAACTCCATCTATTTCTTTGATAATTACTTCTGGTTTACTAACTTGTAATTCAAATCCTTCTCTTCGCATATTCTCAATTAAAATAGATAAATGTAATTCACCCCGTCCTGAAACAATCCAAGACTCTGAATTATCAACTCTAACTACTCTTAAAGAAACATCTTTTTGGATTTCTTTAAATAATCTTTCTTCAATTTTACGAGCTGTTACTAACTTTCCTTCTTGTCCAGCAAAAGGTGAAGTATTAGTTCCAAAAGTCATTTGTAGAGTTGGTTCAGAAACATGCAAAGGTGGTAAAGGAATAATATTGTCTAAAGAACAAACAGTTTCACCCACATTAATATCTCCTAAACCTGCAAAAGCGACAATTTCACCTGCTTGAGCACTATCAATTTCAATTCTTCTTAATCCTAAAAAGCCAAAAAGTTTTTGAACTCTAAAATTCTTAATAGTTCCATCTAATCTAGCACAAGAAACAGTTTCATTAACACTTATTTTACCTTGTTTAATTCTTCCAATACCAATTCTTCCAACATAATCATTATAATCTAATAAAGCTGGTTGTAACTGTAAACCTCCTTCAAGATTAACAGGTGGAGCAGGAATAAAATCAATAATAGTTTGAAATAAAGGTTTCATACCTTCACTTTGACTTTCTAATTCAGGAGATAAAGAAGAAGTATTCTTTAAAGCTGAAACATAAACAACAGGAAAATCTAAATCTTCTAATTCTGCTCCTAATTCAATAAATAAATCTATAACCTCATCCACCGCTTTTTTAGGATTAGCCGCTGGTCTATCAACTTTATTAATAACCACAATAGGTTTAATTTTGGCTAATAAGGCTTGTTTTAAAACAAATCTTGTTTGAGGCATTGTCCCTTCAAAAGCATCAACAACTAATAAACAACCATCAACCATATTCATTATTCTTTCTACTTCACCAGAAAAATCAGCATGTCCCGGAGTATCTAAAATATTAATACGGTATTCACCAAAGTTTATTCCTGTTGTTTTAGCAAGAATCGTAATACCTCTCTCTTTTTCTAAATCATTAGAATCCATTGCTCTCTCATCAAAAGCTTCATTATCTCTAAAGGTTCCAGAATCTTGTAATAAACAATCTACTAAAGTCGTCTTGCCATGGTCAACATGGGCAATAATTGCAATGTTTCTAATTTCTTTCATAATCATACCTCAAGTATTCTGTTATTTTTTCTTTACTTCCATCATCAATTCCTTGCAATAACAACAAAAAACCTTTTTCAGAAGGCTCATTATATTCTAAAACAAATAAAGTTTTTTCACTAGCTAAATCGGTAGTATTTGTTAAAGTTAAGTTATAGTTATCAATAATACCCACGCTTGGATAAGCTTTACTACTCTTATTTTCTATTTCTTTAGCATCAACTAATAACAGTTTAATGTTATTAATAGCATTTTCACTTTTTAAAGATACATTAACTTTTAAATGTAAATACTCTTCATTCACTATATTAGAACTAACCAATAAATAAAGAGATTCTTCTTGATATGTTTGAGCTTGAACTAATTCATTATAAGAACTTTGGTATTGTTTATACTTTTCAGTTTCAATTTCATTATTAAAAACAGGTTTCCAAATAAAAAAAGTTAAGACTGCTGAAAGTATTACTAAAATAAGAATATAAATAACTAATAAGTTTTTCTTCATTAATCAACTTTCTTCAAAACTCTTGGTGAATGGCTTTCTAAACTTTTTTCAAGAGCCTCAAAGACCAACTCTTCTTTTTCGCCTATAGCTTCAATAGTGATAGTTTGATCAAAAGAAACTAAAAGCCCAATTAAAGAAAGAATAGATTTGCCTTCTGCTATTTCACTATCAAAAATGACATTGATTTGAATTTCATCAAACCGATTAAAAACGCTGACAAGTTGAGCCGCGACTTTTGCATTAATACCAGTGTTAACAGTAACCAAATAATTTACTTTCATAACTTACCTCAACTATAATTTTAACACATAAAAAGAATATGACCTTAAACAAAAGCAAAATAATACCTTATTTTTAGAAATATAAGTCTTTTTTTATGTATAACCGCCTTCTTTTATGTAAAACTTTTTCAAAGTCTTTCCATTGAGCCTGTACTTCTAAATTAGTTTCTAATTCAGGTCCGGTTTCAGCATATTTGACTTTATTATTAATCGCAAATTTCAAACCTTCCGCAATAATAAGAATATTAGCACCAAGTTTTTGATGTTGCTTTTTAATACCTATTGAATAAAAATCAATAGTGTCATAATGTTTAATATCATGTAAAAGATGAAAGATACCAAAAGGTAATAATTTACCATTAGCCTTTTTAAAACCTTTAGAAAGATTAGGAGCAATAAAGCCATAGCCTACTACTTCTTTACTCTCTTTTAATTCAACCACAAAAACAAATTCAGGTTTTAAGATTACTTTAAAATTAGCAATGATTTCTTTTATTTGTTTATTATTTAAAGGAACATAACCATATAAATGTTCATAAGCCTCATCCATAATTTTAATAGCTGTTGGCAACATTTTATTGATTTCTCTTTGATTTTTAAATCTTCTTAAAGCATATTTCCCTTTTTTAATTATTTTATCTTCTAAATCAAATATCTTTTGTATTCTCTCGGTTGGTTTTTCAGGTATAGATATTTTATATTCAACCCAATCAATTTCTTTTTTAAAACCTAAACTTTCTAGATGTTCTTTGTAATAAGAAAAATTATAATTAGTAATACATAAAGACATTTGGTCATAACCATCTACTAACATTCCTTGATGGTCTGTATCTGAAAAGCCAATAGGACCGACAATTTCTTGAGACCGAGTTTGTTTAGCAAATAGTCTAACTTTAGCAAATAAAGCCTTACTAACTTCTAAATCATCTATAACATCAAATCTCGTAAATCTTAATTGTTTCTTGCCTATTTTTTGATTATATAATTTATTAATAATACAACCCACTCTACCGACAATTTTAGCATCTTTATAAGCTAAGAAGAAACGAGTTTTACAGTGAGCCGAAGCCGAAGATGTTTTAGAGTCTAAAAGTTTTAATTCATCACTTATTAAAAAAGGAACAAAATAAGGATTATCAGCATATAAAGAATTAGGGAACTTGACAAATTCCAATAATTGTTTTTTAGTTTCTACACTTCTTACTTCTATCACAAATAAATTATATCAAAACTTCTAAAAAGTAATATAAAAATATTAAAACTAAATATTTAATGTTTCTTTTTCTTTATTTAAGATATATTGAAGCATAGAAAAAGCCGCTGATTTCTGAGCCATAATCGTTGTTGAAGCCGTGGCTGAAAATCTTTCTTCATATTCTAAAATAGAAACTGTTACTCTCCAAAGTAATTCATCTTCATTTTCCCCAATTATTTGCTCTGTTTCATAAAAAGGTTCAGCAAAAAAACTACTTTTATGTAAAGCATCTAACTTAATAATAGCATTATCAAAAGTACCTTCCCCAACTTCTTCATCCATCGTATCATAATTGTTATGTTCTTTAATATCTTTTAAAGCATTCTCAAGAGCTTTTTTCTGGGCTTTGGCTCTGTTTTTACCTTCACCTTCCCAAGTATGTTTTCCAATATTAATAATCGTGCAAATATAACCATCATCATATTCTCTAAACTTATATTTAGCACTCTCGTGGTTTTTACTTTGACCCCAATCTTGTAACTTATTAATTAATTTTTCTAAATCAGCAATTTCTTTTTCTTGTTCGGCTTTATCTTCTTTTTCAGTTGCTATTTCTTTTAAAATAAGAGCTGAAACTTTCTTTTTAGATTTAGGTTCTTTAATAATGATTTCTTTTTCTACAGGAGGCTCACTTATAGTTATTTCTTTTTGAGGCTCTTTTAACTCTCTAACCATATTTTCTAAATTAGTCACAGATTTAGCTAATTTAATAACCGTCCCTCTCAGTTCACTAATTTCATCAACAGGAGTAAAACTAAAATTATTCTCAATAAGTTCATAAGGCTTTAATAAGAGTAAAATTAAGTTTTTTAATGTTACATAATCATTATCACTATCTAAAGCAATAGCCCCAACTAAACTTTTAAAAAGAATACTCTTATTAATAATTGGATTTCCTTCAATATTATAATATTTGCCAATATCAACATTATCAAGAGCAGTTGCTAAAAGACTTCCTTGTAG
>JAISJY010000138.1 GCA_031261365.1 Caryophanales bacterium
CGACCTCAGGCGCCCATAACCCTGCTCCTAAAGAACCCCAAGATGGAGCACTACTCGGATTAGCAAAAACACTACCTGCAAATTGCCAAGAAACTAAATCTGAACTTTGCAAAATAGGAATTAACTTTTTGGAATAATCAGTTCCTCCCCAAACAGCCAAATCCTCAGTTCCAAAAGCATAAAACATCTTATCTTCCTGACACCTAATAATACTTGGGTCAGCCAAAACAGGCTCCCAAACAGGATTATTATAATTGGTGATACTACTACTAAAACTACTCAAAGAACTAGTTTGAGAACTCTCTAAAGAAGAAACATTGTTACATCCTAAGAGGGTAAATAATAGTAATAAAGAAAGATATCTTTTCATTAAGCAAGCTCGTTATTAATATAATCTATGGAGATAATAGAAACGCCTTGAGCTCCTAAAAGTAAAGAAAACTTCGCAGAAACCGTAATACTTGGTGTATATTCAAAAGTAAGAGTTTGATATTCTGTTGTTAACTCTAATGTTTTTGAGTAAATAACCGCAAAACTATTAGCCGGATTACTAATTTCAACAACCATATTCCGAGCCGTATTTGACTTTATAACTAAAGTAGCTTTATAAGTAACATCTTTAGTTAAACTAACACTAGACTGGAATAATTGAATATGCCATCTATCAGAAGAAGGACTAGAAATATCAACAACAGCAATTCCACTACTAGCTGAGAACAAAGCTGCCCCATTACCATTAGTTTGATTAACATCCTTCATCCAACCTTGATAACCATTATCAAAATCTGGATTAATTAAATTATAAGGGTGGTCTTTAGCTAATTGATAAGTAACCCTTCTATTAACATAACCAAAATTACCCTCACTATCACTTACTCTATAAGAAAGCATCATCCCTGTTTGGTAACTAACCGCATTAGGAACTTCACCAACTCTAATAATATTTGCTGAAATATCAATACCATTATGGTCAACTGCTGTCACAGCTGGTAATTCTTCAAATTCTCCACCTGTTCTAACTGTAACATTACCAACATTAGCAAAAACAGGCTTTAACTCGGCACTAGCCACAGTCTTTAAACGAACTTTAATATTGTCAATAGTACAATCAATAGGGTTTGCTGGACTAGCCTCACTATCAACATCAAGATTTCTGCCTAAATAAATAACAACTTTCACATTATAGACCGAAGAACTTGGAGTACACAAAATAGAGAAAGACTGATAATCATCAGTTAAAGTCATACCTTGATAACCAGGAACCATCATTGAATAATTATCACCAACATTTTCAAATCCTGCACTCAAAGATCTGTGATAAGCACTTTTGGCATCAAAGCTTAATTCATAAGTTTGACCACTTTCAAAAGTTAATCCTGTTTGATAAAGTTGAACTGACCAAGCTTCTGTCCCAGCATCTCTAACAGTAATAAGAGCTTCTTCATTTTTAACTTCAAAAGTAGCATTACCACCAGGAACATCTAATTTCCAATTGGCTTTACCATTAGAAAAAGAACCATTTTGAACAGTAACTCCTCTAATAACAGCTATATCTCTATATTTTGTTGACTTAGTACCAACACTATTTGTCGCTGAATAAGTAATAGTATAAGTGGATTCAAAATCATAAGAAAAATAATCATCATCTTCAATAATGACTTCTAGTTCTCCATCTATACCATCAACAGCATGAACACCCTCTAATAAACTAAAATAATCACCCATTTGCAAAGCAATATCATCTATACCGCTCCAAGTAATGCCATGTGTGCCAACCGAAGAACTAACAACAGTAGAACTCTCTGTACTATTCTCTGCTGGAACTTCACTTGAAACACTATTCTCTACTGAGACCTCACTTGAAGGCCTTGTAATACTTCCACATCCCACTAATAAACCACTTAACAACAACATTTTCCAAATCTTCATTATTATTTCCTCCTTTTATTTTTCTACTTGTTCAATAATTTTGCGAATTTCATCTAAATTTAACTTAGGTTTATGATTAAAATCTAACAAGCCATTTGTCTCTTGGTAAACATCACTCAATTGGGTATAACAAAAACCTTGTAAATTATTACACTTATAAATATTCTTAATTTGTTCTGAAAAAACACTAATAAACTCATCCACATTTTTAGCTTGATGATAACCCCATTGAGATTTATCACTATTCAAAGGAGCAATAGTTAAACCACCAAATTCTGTTAACATAACCGCCTGTCTCCTTAAATATTTATTATCATTAGCAAATAATTGCCGATGTGAAGCTTGTAAAGTTTGCAAATTATCTGTTGCAAATTTCTCTACCCAATTACTGCTTTCTAAATGATAATCATGAATACCAATAATATCTGATTCTTGAATAGCCTCCCAACCATCATTTATAGAAACTAACCTACTTGGGTCTAAAGTTTTAGATAAATAATATAAAGTCTTACCTAAGTTTTGTTGTTCTTTATCAACTAACATCTTTCTAACCCCCCAAGACTCATTTAAAGGCACATACGCAATAACTGAAGGGAAATTATAAACACTTAATATTAACTTTTTATAATCAGAAACAATATTAAATATTTCCTCTTGATTAAACTCATAAGCTGAAGGTAATTCAGCCCAAACTAAATACCCTAATTGGTCAGCATAATAATAAAAGTAAGGGTCATCAACCTTTTGATGTTTCCTAGCCCCATTAAAACCTGCTTGTTTGGCTAAAACAATATCATTTTTAATAGTTTCAATATTTGGAGCCGTCAAACCTGTATCAGCATAATAGCCTTGATCTAAAATTAACTTTTGGTATATCTTAATGTTATTCAAAAAGATATAACCATTAGCATCTACATGAACTTTTCTTAAACCAAAATAAGTTGTAACTCTATCTAAAACCTCATCATCTTTTAAAAGTGTTATTACTAAATCATACAAGTTAGGATTATTAGGCCACCACAAATGAACTTCATCAACTCCAGATTCATAACTTAAATGAATATTGCTTAAAACCCTACTACCAACTATATTTTCTTCAATAGCTTTAACTAAAATACCTTTATAAAAGATTTCATATTTAATCTTATTAGCTCCACCCGAAGTATAAGCTTCAAATGAAACACTATTCAAATCAACATCAGGGGTAATAAGTATCTTTTTTAAATAATCTTTATTAAAAGTTTCTAACCAAACTGAACCCCAAATACCACTAGTAGCAGGGTACCAACAACCTTCAGGAACATCTTTCCAAAACTGTTTGCCACGAGGCTTATTTAAAGAATTATCATCCTCAACATAAATTACTAATTCATTAACTCTATCATACTTTAAAAACTTACTTACTTCAAAACTAAAACTATCATAACCACCCTCATGTGTCCCAACATATTCAGAATTAAGATAAATAATTGTTTTATAATCTACCGCGACAAAAGACAAAAGAACATTTTTATCTTTTTCAAAAGGAACAGTAAACTCTTTTCTATACCACATTGTTGGATGATAAGTTTTATCATTAATACCACTTTCTAAAGTTTCATAAGTAAAAGGAACTTGTATTTTTAAAGGATAAGAACCCTTTTTAAGATACTTTAAATCAAAACTATCAAAACTAAAATCATACTCTCCATTGAGAGATAACCATTGGCTTCGGCAAAACTGTGGTCTTGGATATTCTTTTCTCATTATATTACCTACTTTTATATAACTATTATATTTTTTATTTTAAAAAGTACAATTCTAGAATAGTAAATATTCTTTTTTGAAAAGACCTAATACAATTTTTTTGTACTTGTTCATTTTATGATATACTATTTTAAGGAGGTATTATGCCAAACGAGATTAATATGCTAATAGAAGACGATATCACCAAACTTTACAATGTTGCTTATGCTTTAGCTTCTTATCAAAGAATTGATATTTTGCGTTTATTAATTCATCAAACTTATTCTGTTAAAGAAATTGCCAAACTTATCAATACCCCTCTAAGCACGACTATTTTGCATTTGAATGCTTTAGAAACTGCAGGTATTATAGAAATTAACCAAAAGATTAATGAAATTGGCAAAGTTAAATACTGTTCTAGAATAATTGATAACATTAAGTTTAACCTTTTAAAATCTATTCCCAAAAACAGCAATGAGTTTTTAACTTCAATTCCTATCGGAAACTATACTGATTATAAAATAATAGGATATGGTAATATTGCTACTAATAAGAAAATATTAGGTGTAGACGATAGAGATTACACTACCTTTTTCCATCAAGAAAGATACAAAGCAGGAATTATTTGGTTTCAAGCTGGTTTTTTAGAATACCGTTTTGTCACTAAAGATATTCCTTCTAAAATTAAAAGTTTAACTATCTCTTTTGAAGCCTGTTCTGAAGCCCACCGTTACCGAAATGACTGGAAAAGTGATATCACTCTTTCTATTAATGGCATTGAAATAGGAACAATATTCTCGCCTGGTGACTTTGGAGGCAGAAACGGAAACCTTAATCCTTCTTGGTGGGGTAAAGAATTAACACAATATGGTTTACTTTTTACTATTGAAATAAATGAAGAAGGTACTTTTTGTAATGAAAGCAAGATTTCTGCGGTTACTTTAAATAATATTAAACTCTTTGTTGATATCTTTTCTACTCTTAAAATAGCTGTAAAAACTGATGCAAAATATTGTGGTGGTTTAAATCTTTTTGGTTCATCTTTTGGAGATTACCCTCAAGATATTGATATAAAGTTTGTTTGGTAAATATGGGCTACGATATTATTATTCAAGCGGGGCAAAGCAATGCCGAAGGTTGTGGATTAGGTAAATCAAAATATCACTATATTCCTAAAGATAATGTTTTATATTTAAAGGCAGATTTTACAGTTGAAAAAGTCAAAGATGATGAAGAATTTAGCAATTTCTCTCTTTCTTTTGCTGATAAATATCTAGAAAATGGTTATTTAAAAGAAGGTAGAAAACTCTTAATAATAAGAGGTGCTGTGGGAGCAACAGGTTTTAAAAATGGACATTGGGGCTTAAATGACCCTCTTTATTTACATTTAAGAAAACTAATTGATTTTTCTTTAAAAGGAGAAAACAATAAACTTGTTGCTCTTTTATGGCATCAAGGAGAGGATGACATTGACCAAAGATTAATGCCTCAAGAATATCATAACTACCTTTTTAATTTATTTACCTCTTTGAGAACTGCTTATGACTCCAGCCTCCCAATTATCACAGCTGATTTAGTCAAAGAATGGAGAAGTTTAAAAGAGGTTGAACCTTATTATTTACCAATTAAAAAAGAAATAATTAAAGTTATTAAAGAAATAAAAAATGCTGATTTTGTTAATACAGATGACTTACTATCTAATAATCAAACTATTCAAAATGGTGATACAATTCATTTTTCAAGACAAGCTCAACATTTATTGGGGCAACGCTTATTTGAAGCATTTCAAAAATTAATAAAATAATGTTTAAACAGCTTTTTTGGTTTATTCTACAAAAATAGATATATATTTAAATGATTTTTAAAAAATAAAACATTTTTTCCTTTTTGTTGTATAATTATATTGGAGGATTATGAACACCAAAATATTAAAACTAAAAATAGAAGGCATTAAGAATTTTAAAGACAATACTTTTTTTGTTGATTTTACAAACATCACTAATATAAGAGGAAATGACTGGGAATTATTTAATTGTGGCAATGGTATATATACTAATAACATCATTGCTTTTTCTGGACCTAATGCTTCTGGTAAAACAACT